>CAYOJU010000001.1:0-2155 GCA_964404355.1 uncultured Sideroxydans sp.
GGGTTAGCAAGAGTCATTTAAGCTCGCAGATTCCAAACAGTTTAAAGGTCCGTTGTTAGCAGTAAAGCAGACGTCCAGAGGTTTTACGTCGAGGGTCGCCTGTGGGTCGAAAGTGAGAGCCCGCCAATGTCCGTTTTGCGGCAACGAATTCTATTAAAGTTATGACCGGAGTGGCCGAATAGCAGCCATGCATGGCTGCGCGGCGCGACCGCTTATTTCAGGACAAACCCGAACGTCACGAAGTCGAAACCATGCCTTTTTCAATAGCAAAGGACGTCAGCACGGCGGCATTGTGCAGGTTGAGCTTGCGCATCAGGTTGGAGCGGTGTTTTTCGACGGTCTTGACGCTCACGCACAAATAACTGGCGATATGCTTGTTGCCCTGCCCTTCGGCGATGAGCTTGAGCACTTCGCGTTCGCGCAGGGTGAGTGAATCCCAGGCTGATACCGGGTTGATGCCCTTGCCGCCGTCGAGGTAGCCGCTGACCACTTTTTCTGCGATATCGGGGCTGAGATAGGTCTTGCCGTTGAGCACGCTCTTGATCGCCAGGATCAGTTCGTCGTGGGTGGCATGCTTGAGTACGTAGCCGTCGGTGCCGGCATGCAGGGCTTCGCGAATGTATTCTTCGGCCTTGTGCACGGTGAGCACCAGTATCTTGATTTCGGGATAGCGCTTCTTGATTTCCCTGATCGACTCGGTGCCGTTGGTACCCGGCATGGAGAGATCCATCAGGATCAGGTTGGGCGAGAGCGTGCCGGCCAGCCGGATCGCGTCCTTGCCGTTATCCGCTTCGCCAACAACTTCGAGATTGGGATCGGAAGACAACAACGAACATAATCCCTGCCGCAACAAGGTATGGTCTTCCACCAAAAGAATGCGCTGTTTCTGGTTCATGATTGCCCCTCCCATTTTTCACAACAATGGCTTGTTACCGGTTAAGCCCAAGCCTGGCTTTTGCACTGGAACAGCCTGGTGCAACCGATACGCGAACACCCAGTCAGAATATTTTACGGCGCCAGCAAAACTGTTACCAGCCACCCCGAACCCGGCGATCTTGACGGGGTGATTTTCCGACAGGCTGTGCACCCCCACAATGCCGCCATCCGCTATCCGTACTACTCCCCACTCGCTGGCCCCCGTTATGGGATCGCGGTAAATCTTGCGCAAGTAACGCTTGGTGAAAGCATACTGCGGATCCTTGAGTAAATCTTCCAGATTGTGTGGAAACTTCGCATGATTCCTATAGTACAGCGTGATCGCAGTGCGAAACTGGTTTCCTATAAATAACAGTTCGCGCTCCTTTTCCCGCTGCACCGCGGTATGCCACACTTCCGCAGCTGCTCCCAGCACGATGCCCATTACGACGATCATCAGCAACAGCGTCAGATAGGTGAATCCCCTGCTGCCATGTTTTATTTGCGGAGTCCTCATCGCTACCACTCCTTGTAAGGCGATCCATCGGCAGCATTACCTTCTGCACCGCTATGCACATCGTAAACAGCCCCCTTTTCGGGATCTTCCGGCGGCACGGTAATCCAGGTCGTGGCGCTTTCGGTTACCGGATCGCGCGGTATGCTGCGCAAATATTTGCGGCTCACCAGTTCATCCAGCGCAGCGGGATACTTGTCGTTGTCGCCGTAAAATTTGTCCAGTGCGTCGCGCATCAGGGTCAGGTTTTCCTTCAGCACGGCATCTTTCGATTTTTGCACGCTGCCGAAATAGCGCGGCACGGCCAGCGAGGCCAGCAAGGCGATGATCACCATCACCACGATCAGCTCGATCAGCGTGAAACCTGCCTTTGTGCGCGGTAACGGTTTCATCTCACCACTCCTTGTAGGGAACACCGTTAATACCGATTGCCGCCACCGGCGCATAGACATCGAACACGTCGTCACCCTCCTGCGGATCGTCGGGACTGCTGGCATAACTGCGCTTGCCCCAGGTCTCCGCCGCGGAAATGTTGTCGTCGCGCACAAACGGATCGCGCGGGATACGCCGCAGGAAAAACAATTTTTGTTCTTTCTGGCTTTCGGCATCGTTCACACCCTGCACCAGAATATCCAGCGTCGGCGGATAGCCGGACTCCCCGACCTTGTTGATGATGTGCCCCTCGTCGTATGCCTGTTTGTAGGCATCGATGGCATCCCGGATCTG
>CAYOJU010000001.1:2255-82622 GCA_964404355.1 uncultured Sideroxydans sp.
TGATGTGCCCCTCGTCGTATGCCTGTTTGTAGGCATCGATGGCATCCCGGATCTGCCTTAACGCGGCATGCAGCTCCTGCTCCTTGCCGCGCTGCACGGCCAGTTCAGCCATGGGCAGCGCAATGGTGGAAAGCATGGCAAGAATGGCCAGCGTCACCACCAGTTCGATCAGAGTGAAACCGCGGGAATTTTTGCGTGCAGGATACATCCCGAAAAATCTATTAGACCCAAACCCCCTCCAGCTCCCCCTTATCAGGGGGAGAGCAAAGCCTGCTCCTCCCCTGACAAGGGGAGGCTGGGAGGTGTTTAAGCTTGATGACCAATCCCGGCTCATGGCAGTAACGCAACGTTGTGCGGCGCCGGCAGCCTGACCGGAACGCTATCGCCTTCGGCATTCACAGCCGATCCGGAAATCGAGATCGGCACTTGCGAATTGGCAGCCGTCACTTTGAATGTCAGCACGGCCAGGCTGCCGCGCCCCGCGGTTCCCTCAAGGTCTGGCTGGGAAATGTCCAGCGAGACTTGCCCTTCGGACGGATCGACATTGCTGCTGAACACTGTCCTCGCATTGTTGCCCTTGAGGAAATCCCCTTCCGACACCTCCACGACTTCCAGCGCTGCGGTGTCATATGCCACCTTGAGCGGAACATCGACGACCTTGGAGCCGGCCTGCGCATTCACCACGATTTTGAATTGGTCGCCGACCTTGGCTGTGGATGCTCCCTGCCAGGTAAGCGTCAGCGGCGCGATGGGCAACTTGATGCCGGGAGGCAGCTTGCCCGGCACCGGCACCGGCACCGGCACCGGCACCGAGCTTGGCGTACTCGGCACATCCGCTACTGCCACCGGAGTGGACGTCGCGGACTGCGCTGCAATTACGACTGCCGGTGCAACAGCCGCTGCAGGTTGAACAGGCGGAACCGCTTGTGGCGCTGGTGCCGGTGGTTGCGCTGAAAGCTGCGGAGCCACCGGCATCGCGGCGGGCGACGGCGGGGTTGCGATTACAACCGGCGCACGCGGCGCGGCGGGCTGGGCCGCAAACTGCGCAGCACCCGCCGCCGCCGTACCCGTCTTGACTACGCCCACGGCCTGCAGCGACAGCGGTTTGTTGCGCATATTGTCATCCGTCCCCGACCAGAATTTCGCCAAATCGGCGTCGGGGCGATGAATGTTGCGGATGATATGCGGCGTGATGGACAGGATGATCTCGGTCTTTCTCCTGTCGTCACCGTTGCTGCCAAACAGCCGCCCGACCAGCGGCAGGTCGCCCAGGCCCGGCACGCTGGCAGACGACTTGCGATCCTCATCGCTGATCAATCCGGCCAGCACCTGTGTCTCGCCATCCTTGAGGCGCAACACGGTGTTTACGTTGCGCGTGCCGATCTGGTAGGCGACACTGCCCGAGGAAGCGTTGGTCACCTGGTTGGCGATGGTGCTCACCTCCAGGTAGGTCTTGATCGCCACTTCGTCATCAATGTGGATATCCGGCTCGACTTCGAGCTTCAAGCCGACATCCAGGTATTGCACGCTGCCGGTGACCACGGGGGTGCCAGTGGATACCGGTGTTACTGAATTGGTGATGACAGGCACCCGGTCGCCGATCATGATTTTGGCCTTCTCGTGCTGCTTGACGCGGATGCGCGGACTGGCCAACAGATTGCTGTCACCCAGTTCCTTTCTGAGATCGAGTGCCATGGAGATCGGCGTGACGTTGATACCGTTGCTGTTGATGCTGCGCAGGCCTGCCACGGTCAGCGGAACGGCCGGGGTGTTGGTCGTCACCACGGCACCACCCGAGGTGGTGGTCGAGGTGGAGGTGGCCGGTGTCGCGTTTACCGAGAAGCCCATCTGGTTGGGCCACTTGATGCCCAGCTGGGTCAGTTTGGAATGCAGCACTTCCAGCACTTCGACTTCCAGCATCACTTCGGGCTCGTTGATGTCCTGCGAGGCAATCAGCTTCTCGGCCAGCTCCACCGCCTGCGGCGTGTCGCGTATCACCAGCGAGTTGTTCTTTTCGTTGACGTAGATATCCTTGGTCTTCAGCATCGTCTTGAGCATGCTCTGCATCTGTTTTGCATCGGCATTGGTCAGGTTGAAGACGCGTATGACCAGATCCTGGTATTCCTTGAGTTTGGCCGGTGTGGCGGAATAGATGAATACCGTGCTGTCGTTGAGCACTTTCTTTTCCAGCTGGTTCTGCATCAGGATCAGGTCCAGAGCGTCTTCCACCGAGGCGTCTTTGACAAAGATGCTGGCCTTGAGGTCGTTCTTCATGTCGCGATCGAGCAGGATGTTGATGCCGCTGGAACGCGACAGCACCTCGAATACCATTTTCAGGTTGCCATCGCGGAATTGCAGGGTGACCGGCTGCTTGAATCTGGATTGCAAGGCCGGTGCGGTCATCACGTTGTTATTGACCTGTTTCTCCCCGATCTCGCGCTGCAGCGCGAGCGCCTTGGCATGCTGCGGATTTTCGATGAATATGGACTGCAGCTTGCTGCGCGCAGCGTCCAGTTCGCCCTTCTCGAACAATGCGTTCGCCTCTGCCAGTAGCGTTTCATAGCGCTTCGCTGCTTCGATGGCTGTCGCGCCATCCCTGGCGCGCGTGTTGTCCTTGTCTATCGCCAGTACCCGCCGGTAGTACGAATACGCCTCGTCGTTGCGGCCCTGGTCGTACAGACGGTCGCCCGACTGCAACAGATGGCTCACGGCACGGTCGCGTTCGCGGATGAGGTCGACGCGACTATCCAGGCGCTCAGGATTCTTTTTGGCTTCCTGTTCCAGTCTGGCTAACCCGTCTTCGATTTTTCCCTCGTCATTCAAATCCAGCACCCTGGCACCCTGATTGGCGCAGCCGATGAGCAGTGCGGCCAGCAGTGCGGACAGCGCGCCTTTATTCCTGTAGTTGATTGTCATGATGCCTCCCCGATGCTGATGGTTTGCTGAATGTTCAATGGCAGATAGATGAGAACCAGTTGGCCCGATGCAATGCCTTCCACGCGGTACGTACCTTCAAGCACATCGCCCGGCGATACGGAATAAACCTGGTCGCCCTTGGTCAGGAAAATGATCGTGCGTCCGTCCTTGCCGAGGTAACTGCCCATGTAGGCGTAAGGCATGGGCGGTGCGGTTGGAGGTGGCGGCGGAGGCGGTGGCGGCGGTGGAACTGCTTTCGGTTTGGGCGGTGCTACGTACCAGGATTTGCCCTTGAAAATATCGACGGTCTTGTGTTCTGTCTGGGAACGCTTGCCGAGTTTTTCCAGCCCGGTAACCGGCGCGGATTCCGCTGTTGGCGCTGCTGCGAGATTTACCCTGAGGACCGGCGTTGCGTCATCGTTCACCCGCGCCGACGCCAGAGTGGCCGACATCAACAGCGCTCCGGCCAGCAGACACTGTCCTGTTTGGCGCGAGATCATGATTCAGTCCCCAGATGCAAGGTGAACGTAACCGTAGAGAGCAGCGCGTCGTCGCCGATTTTCTGGCGCTCGAATTTCACATTATCGAGCGAGGCGAAAGGTACGCCTGCCAGTATGTCGTCGATAAAGCCGCGCAAGTTTGGATACGTTCCCTTGACCGGCAGTGTGACCTGGTAGAGCAGCAACTTGCTGGTCTTGTCGCGGATGACCTGATACTCGCCCTGACGCAAAATCAGTTTGTTCTTGGCAGCCGTAGCGGAAATCTTTTCCACCCAGTCGGGAATGCTGCGCTCGGAGGGAAAGAATTTGTAGAACGCCACCAGCTGCGCCGGTGTGGCCAACTGTGTCAGTTTCGAATTGGCATGCTCTGCCATGCGGGTTTCTTCCTGCAGTTCCAGCAACCGGTGATTCATGGCGTCCACATTATTCAGCGCCGGACCCAGCATCGAAAGATAGAACCCGGCGCCAAATGCCAGCAGGCCGCCAGCCGCCAGCCAAGGCCAGGTCATGTGGCCCAGCCAGCGCCGCAGGTGCCATTTGGCTTCGTTTAGCGATATCAGGTCCATGATGCATCCAGTGTGAAACGGATCGGTCTTTCGGGATTGTGTTCCTGCACTTGTTGATGCTTCAGGTAAACGCTGGTCATCGCCTTGTTGGCCTGCAAGATGCGTATGTAGGCAAACAGGGCCGCGGAATTCTTCGCTTCGCCGCTTACGCGGACCAACCGTTTGCCTGCGTCCGGCTCTATGCCCAATAGCGCGATGTTGCTGCTGTTGGCTTCTTCCAGTGCGTTGAACAACTCATTCCACGGCAGGCTCAAGCGCATGATCACGTCGTTGGCCACCTTGATTTCCGCACCTGCCTGCTGCGTACTTGCAGCCGATGTCTTCGTGCCCGCCCCGCCCGGATGCAGCTTGTGCTCGGCTCGCGTCACCTGTTCTTCTAGACGCGCGGCCTGCCCGGACACCTTGTGGAAGTAAGTCCCCATCGCCAGGACAGCAACCACTTCCAGCACCAGAACCATCATGCCTATCCGGTGCTGGGCAGGGTTGTCACGCCGGTAATCGAGAAATAGTGGACGCATGGTTTCACTCGCTCATGGACTTTGCTAAAGATGCGCCGATTCAGTCTGTTTTTCTCCCTCTCCCTCTGGGAGAGGGTTGGGGTGAGGGTGGGAATTCAACGAGGAATCCCTCACCCTAACCCTCTCCCAGGGGGAGAGGGGACCTATTCGGCGTTTCCCAAAATAAATTCCGGCGGGCTCTGCGCCATCCGGAACCGCGCTCAACTGATGTACTTCCCAGCCCGGCAAATCGGTTGCCGCAACTGAAGTCGGCGTGCACAAATACACCGCGCCGCGTTCCATGCCCGATTCGGAAATCAGGTACTCCCGCTCCAGCAGCTTTTGCAGCGCCTGGCACCAATCGTCGCCTGCTTTCACTGTGCGCAGGGTCTGCCAGCGCCCCTTGCGCAGTTGCGACACACTCAGCCGTCCGGGCTCGGCGACGACGAACCACGCGGCGGAATCCGGCAGCTCCTGTCGCCATTGATTGAACATGGCCATGAAATACGGCTGCAGCGAGACCAGCTTCGCTCCGTGCGCGGTAATCACACGTTCCAGCCCGTCCAGCAGGCCCTGATCGATGGCGCAGGCCACCTGCGATTCGCCATAGCCGTTCGGGCTCATGCGCAATGCCCAGTGTTGCGCATCTGCGCCATAGGTCTTGGTAAAGCAAAGGCGGATAAATGCCTGCTCCTCTTCCCGGTCGCTGATCTGATCGCTCCACGGCACCAGCGCGTAGCGCACGAAATGGTTGGATAACACGATCTGCGCATCGCTCTTCGCTCCGCCCAACTCGCGCAAACCCGACTCCAACCCCTCCAGCACTTTGGCCCATGGCGCCTCGTCCTGCCCGGGAACAGCACATGCCACTGCGTGGCGGGCCACGACCGTGGGGTGCAAACCGCGAGCCAGTCGCTCCATCGCCACCTTCGCGGGGCTCAAGGCGATATGCAATTCATCATGCAACAAAGGTGACACGATTGATCTCCTGTAAAGTTGTTTCACCGTTGCGCACCAGCTTGACCGCCGCTTCGCGCAGGAAGCGCGTACCGTTGCGATGTGCCATTTCCTTGAGCACGCGGATGGGTTCGCGCGCCACGATCTTTTCGCGCAGCTCGTCGTTCAGGTACAGCAATTCGGCGATGGCTTTGCGTCCCTTGAAGCCGCTGCCACGGCACTGGCCGCAGCCGCGGCCGACACGGAAATCGAAATCGTTGTCCGGACTGATGCCGGAAATCTTCAGCAACTGGGCATCCGGTGTGTAAGGAACCGAGCAGTGTGGACAATTGATGCGCACCAGACGTTGCGCGAGGATGCCGTTGATGGCCGAAACGAAACTGTAGAGGTCGACCCCCATGTGCATGAAGCGCCCGATCACGTCGAACACATTGTTGGCGTGCACCGTGGTCAGCACGAGGTGGCCGGTGAGCGCGGACTGGATAGCGATCTGCGCAGTTTCCGGATCGCGGATCTCGCCCACCATGATCTTGTCGGGGTCGTGGCGCAGGATGGAGCGCAGTCCGCGCGCAAACGTCAGCCCCTTCTTTTCATTGACGGGTATCTGCAACACACCCGGCAGTTGATACTCCACCGGGTCTTCGATGGTGACGATCTTGTCCTGGCCGGTATTGATCTCGGTGATCGCGCCGTACAGCGTCGTGGTCTTGCCGGAGCCGGTCGGGCCGGTGACCAGCATCATGCCGTAGGGCGCATTCGCGAGCTGGCGCAGCATGGCGATGGCCTCGTCGTCGAAGCCCAGCGAATCCAGGCGCAGGCCGTTGGCCTGTTCGGACAATGTCTTCTTGTCGAGTATGCGCAGCACGGCATCTTCGCCGAAGATGCAGGGCATGATGGACACGCGGAAATCGACCTCGCGTCCGCGGATGGTGACCTTGAAGCGCCCATCCTGCGGTACGCGCCGCTCGGCGATGTCGAGTTCGGAAATGATCTTGATGCGTGAAATGACCTGCTCGGCCAGATCCACACCTTCCACGGTGTTCATGGTGTTCAGCACACCGTCGATGCGGTATTTGATGATCAGGCCGGAGGGGCCGGTTTCCAGGTGGATGTCGCTGGCTTCCAAATTGAGTGCGTCGTACAGAGTCGAGTGCACCAGCTTGACCACGGTGCTGGTCTCTTCGCCTATGCTCTTGATCGACAGGTCGTCGATGCGCTGGCCGTTGCGCGCGGTGCTGCCGCTGGTCGCGATCACGCTGTCCATCGCGCGCATGCTTTCCTCGTGCCGCGTCAGATAGGCAGCGATGTCGGACGGATGCGCCAGAATCCATTCGACCTGCTGCTGCACATGCTCTTCGACCCAGGCCTGCAGCGCCGTGTCGAACGGATCGCCGAACACGACCTGCAACTGCTCCTCGGCATTGCGCAGCGCAAGACAGTCGTGCTCCACCGATTCGCCAAAGGTGATGACATCGAAGGCAGGCTCCAGACGGTGTAACGCGTCCATACCGAGCACGGGAAAATGCATCGTCGCACCCAGCACTTCGGTGAACTGTTGCTGCGACAGCGCCATGCTTTCTTCCAGCACCTTGCACACAGGTTGGTGCGTACTTGCCGATTCTGCACGGGCGGCGCGTATCTGCTCCAGCGTAATGACCGGTACCTCAAGTTGTTCCATCATGTTCATTGGATACTCCCGGCAAGTTCAAAAATGGGGAAATACATCAGGATCACGATGCCGCCGATCACCAGCCCGATGAACGCCATCAGCAGCGGCTCAAACAGGCGGGTGAACCAGTCGACCCAGCGCGCCATTTCCTCGTCGTAGAAATTCGCAATGCGCTCCGTCATCTCGCCCATGCCGCCGGTATGCTCGCCGACGCGCAGCAGGCGCAGCGCAACCGGGGTGGTCAGGCCGTAAGTTTCCATGGCGAAGGAGATTGGCTGTCCTTCGCGGATACAGTCCGAGGCTTTGGCAAGTTGCACTCGCAGTGCGTTATCCAAAAGACCGGAGACCATTTCCAGCGCTGTGACGATAGGAATCCCGCCGCGCAACAACATCCCCAGCGTGCGGTAAAAACGCGCCAGTTGATACACGCGGATGCGCTCACCGACTGCCGGGATGCGCCAAAGCATGCGCATCACCGACTGACGGAACCCGGGCCGTGTAACCATGTAAACAATGCCCGCCACGCCACCTGCAATCGCAGCCAGCACCAACGCACGGTGCGTCTCCAGCAGTTGTCCCCATTGCATCAGCCCGCGCGAGAAGAACGGCAGCTCGCTGCCGATATCCTCGTAAACCTTGCTGAATCGGGGCACCACATACAGCATGAGGAACAGCGTCACCAGACCGCCCGCCCCGAGCAGCAGCATGGGATAGATGGAGGCACTGACGATTTTCTTGCGCACCACATCCATGCGTGACTGGTAGTCGATGTAACGTGCGAGCGATTCGTCGAGGTCGCCGGTCTTCTCGCTGGCGTGGATGGTGGCGATATAAAGTGGCGGGAATATTTCGGGGAATTGCTGCAAGGCATGCGACAGCGGATGCCCTTCGTACAATTTGTCGATGATGCGCTGCAGGATGTTGCGGTTCTGCGGATGGCGTTCTTTCTCGACCATGGTGACCAGTGCCTCGACCTGCGTCAGTCCGGCATCAAGCAAGGCGCGCAGTTCCTGGCTGAACAGCATGAGCGAAAACCTGGCGCCGCTTGTCTGCGGCCAACGCAGCCAGCGCTGCTGCGCCTTCACCGACAGCACGTCATAACCCTGCGCCTGCGCCTGACCGGCAGCATCTTTCACATCGGCTGCGTCGAGCGTTATGGCGATGACGTCCGTCCCTGCCCGCACTGCTTTCACCTCAAAGTGCATGAGTGCCTCCTTTGCAGATATCCAGAGATGCGCCGATTAAGTCTGCTTTTTCTCCCTCTCCCTCTGGGAGAGGGCTGGGGTGAGGGCGAGAATTCAACGTGTTGTCCCTCACCCTAACCCTCTCCCAATGAGAGAGGGGACTTATTCGGCGTTTCGCCTAGTTGAAGATATCCGCCGCTTCGCCTTCGCCGCCGGGTTGCCCATCCTTGCCGTAGGAGTACAGATCGAACTCGCTACCGTGCTCGCCCGGAATTTTGTAAATATAGGGATTTCCCCAGGGATCAGGCGGCACCACTTTCTTCAGATAGGGACCGTCCCATTTCGTCTCGTTAGCCGGTTTGGTATTCAGCGCCCCTAGCCCTTCATCTGATGTCGGGTAATGGCCGGTATCCAGACGGTATTGATCCAGCGCTTTTTCCAGCGCCACCATCTGCGACTTCGCCACCTTGATTTCAGACTTGCCGACCTGGGCAAAATACTTGGGCCCGACATAACCGGCCAGCAACCCGATAATGACCATCACTACCAGCAATTCCAGCAGCGTGAATCCGGCTACCGCCTCAGGTGCTGATCGGGCTCTCTCTGTGTAGTGCCTCATGGCAGTCCTCCTGTAAGTTGGTAGCAGGATAGGCAGGGGGACTGTAACGGGCTATGGGGGGCTTGCTTTACTACCTCAGGTAGGGAAACGTGTATTTTTGACTGGGGTAAATACTGTAGGAGAAGACGTACGAAGAATTGAATCGCCAGGTTTCCGGTCAGGAATGGCAATGACAATAGAATACCCGCTAGCGGCCGGTTAGCGGGATCAAATTTCTGGTGCGAAAGACAGGACCTGACTGTTTTTACCCAGTCACATCACGGTCCCCAGTCTCGTTCTTGCGCCAAACCATGACACGCTTCTACGCAGTTTCCCCATGCAATATGAGGCAGCACACTAATTGTGAGGGGTTGCAGCACACCCCAGAATGGCATCCTGAAAAACAGCCTTGAATGGCGAAAACGGGAGACGATGATGAAGGGTTTTCCAAGAGACATATTCTTTCCCAAATACGATGAGGTTGAACCACAATTCGTCGGCGGCGGACATGAGGACACTTCTGCAGGTGAATTGACATTGCAGCGTGCCGACTATTTGGCCGAAACAGGGGAGCCGTTCCTGAGCGCGGAGCAACTTCGGGCTCTTGCAAAACTGATCCGAAAGACCGATCTGGTCACAAGGGAACAGATGATCGCCCACAACTTGCTACAGGTGATCAACATCGCCCAGCGTTATACAAATCGGGGACTGGGGCTTCCCGACCTGGTGCGCCAAGGCAACGAGGGGCTTATTCAGGCACTGAAAAAATATGAACCGGAGTCGTTGACCTGCTTCTCAAGCTTCGTCACTTTATGTGTATGCCAGCACATCAATCTTGCCATCCTGAATCAGAAAAAACCTCTTAATCCTGTCCGCCTCACCCCGACTGCGCATTTTCGCCCGTGGACGGGGCAAACGAACTGAATTGCAGTGGCGGCGCTAGTCATCGGCGCCGTCATCATTTATGTCGGTGCGATGCGCCACGACCGCGGCAGACGCTAATAGTTCTTGCCGAACGGATTCACCACACCATGCTTATCCCCAGCGCCAATTTGTGCATCACCATTACACGCAAACGGTAGTGCAAACTACCTTGAAGCCCTTATTTCATCTTCCCTGGATTGCCGATATAAATACATGGCGTCAGAAATCGTAGCGAGCGAGTCGGCATTGGAGGAGCCCGGAGCACTGGCACCGGTGTGTACACGTTTGTCGCTTCGCGACCCCGGATGCCGAATACCGTGTGACTCCAATGCTGGTTCGCGCATAACCAATGACTTGGTTGGAGTAGTTCGCCAACCTGGTCAGATGGCTAGTAGTTTTTCAGCAGATTTATGTCGCCATGTATAGATGACGTACATAACAGCGATGCACTTGCATACCTATATTCGCTAGCCAACCATAAAGGAGAAACAACCATGCGTAAAACCCTGGCTCTC
This sequence comes from uncultured Sideroxydans sp., assembly GCA_964404355.1. Classification (GTDB taxonomy): domain Bacteria; phylum Pseudomonadota; class Gammaproteobacteria; order Burkholderiales; family Gallionellaceae; genus Sideroxyarcus. The sequence continues at coordinate 12,582 of CAYOJU010000001.1, forward strand.
ACCCTTCTCGCTGCCAGCGCCCTTGCAACAGGAAGCAGCAGCACTTTGTGTTTTGCGGAGGAAGTCGCAAACACGCCATCTGTGGCTTCGCCTGCAGCGGCGCCATCGCAACATGGGACGCACCATATGCAACAAACCAATAGCGACGAGCAAGACCAGAACAAGTCCGAGGAAGATCAGGGTCAGGTGGATGACGCTACCAAAGGACAAACGGAAGAACAGCAGCAGGAGCCAGCGGGAGCGGCGAATCAGCAGCCCGAGGGAGCGGTGGATCAGGCCCCAGCAGAAAAGGCGCCAAGCCCGTCACTACGAGACATGCGGCAGCAGATCCGACAAGCGCAGCGCAACACGGCACCCACCGCAGCGGGCCAATAACTTTGAAAGTGTCAGCATCACGCACCGGTGATCGGGTCGACCTTTTGCGCTGGACCGTGTTCTGCATTTCCGTTGTATTGCTCTTGTGCGATTCTGCACTAGTCGCGGCGGCAGATGACAGTCGTCTTGTCATGCAGGGACGCCGCATCTATGTTGATGGCATTCTTCCCGACGGCTCACCGCTGAAAGCGATCCGTTTCGGAGGTGCATCGGAGGTCACCGGGGCCGAAGCAGCCTGCGTCAATTGTCACCGACGCAGCGGATACGGTTCCATCGAAGGAAGGATACTTGTTCCACCTATCGCAGGTGCTGTGCTCTTTGCACCAGGCGTATTTGCATCGGAGCGTGTCAAGGGCAGTGCACACGCCACTTTCACCGGTATTGAGCGTTTTCGTGCGCGCTCAGCCTACGACGAACAAAAACTGATGCGCACATTGCGCCATGGACGCGACCCCGACGGCACACTGTTGCGTCCGCCGATGGCGCGTTACAAGCTCAACGCCCATGCAGTCAAGGCGTTGTCAGCATACCTGCGCCAGCTTTCAACACAGACGGTGGACGGCATCGAGGGGGAAACGTTGCATTTGGGTACGGTTTTCACACCTGATATTCCCCTCCCGCAGCGCGAAGCCATATTGGAAGTGCTGCATGCCTACGCCGCAACGCGAAACTCCGGAGACACGCGTTGGCAGCTGCATATCTGGCAGCTGACCGGAATGCCACAGGAGTGGGACGCACAGCTCGACGAGCATTACCTGCAGCAGCCCGTGTTCGCATTGCTATCGGGTGCGGGCTCGGCCGAATGGCTGCCTGTCCAGCGTTTTTGCGAACGCCACTCCGTTGCATGCCTGCTGCCTTCGATAGAGCTTGCTCCAAAAATAGAAGGCGACTATTACTCGCTCTACTATTCTTCCGGTCTCGCCCTCGAAGCAAGACTGCTGGCACACCACTTGACCGAACAACCTGTCGCACCGCGACGACTGCTTCAAGTCGTCGCAGACGATGCCGGCAAACGTGCAGCCAATGAGCTTCGGGCAGAGTTGGACCGCAGCGGCAGCCTGATGACAGTGCTGCAACTGGCCCCGGAAGAATATGCGGCAATTGCGCCTCCGTCTGCTCAGGACACTGTGGTGTGGTGGCTACGCCCGGAGCAGATCGCCCGGCTGACCGCCACTGTACCAATACCATCGGGACCGCTCTATCTGTCTGCCTTGCTGGCACCGGCGGAAGAACTCGTCATGTCCGACGTGTGGAAACAAGCAGTGCGCTATGTTTCGATTTTTGACTCGCTATCGGCACGGCGGGCACAGACCACATTGCTTCCGTGGCTGGCGCGGCAAGGAATCTCCGCAACGAATCTGCGCTTGCGCGGCGACGCTTACGCCGCATGCAATTTCTTCAACAACGCCATTTCTGCGGTGCAATTGCAAACGGCGCACGGCCTGCGCGGACCGCTGACGCGGGAACGCATGCTCGAGGCGCTTGAATCCAGCATGACTGTGTACCGCGATGATGCAGCGCCCTATTACTGGCAGATGAGTTTGGGGCCGTCGCAACGCTACCTGGTGAAAGGAGGCATGTTACTGAGCCACATCGACTCCGATGCCACGGAATGGGTACCGGCCACGGCACGTATTGTGCCGTGAACGCGGGTCGAAGAGTTAAATGACCTCCGGCAACGCCGGAGGTATGTTAGGTGAACCCATCAAAGGGGTCGATATATCCATGCGCCGCCCAAGGCTGCACTCACCACTTCCCCCTTTACCTCGCAGAGGTTCTTGCACCCGCAGGGTGAAAAAGGGGGATTGAGGGGGATTTGAAAACGTGGAGCTCCCCTTCCTTTCGCAAATCCCCCCTAGCCCCCCTTTTTCAAAGTGGGGAACGTCCGCAACTCCCAACCGTTCTGAGTGATTGCCGCAAAGATCAAACCTCAAATTGGAAACGTTCAACGCACCTGGTGCTACGGGTTAACCGCGACCAGTTCGACATTGAATACCGTGATCTTGCGATAGAGCGGCGTACTGGCATTGAAGCCCAGTTGCGGAGGAACGAAAACCTGCCACTTGTCGCCCTCGTGCATCTGAGAGATAGCCTCGCGCATGCCGGGTACCAGTTCGTTGAGAGAAAATGTTTTCGGCGCAGGCTTGCCTTCCTGATCGGTGTTGCCGAATTCATTGCCGTTAACGAAAGTGCCGCGATATATCAGGGCGACTTTGTCAGTTTCCCGGGGCTGCTTGCCGGCGCCGCTCTTGATCACCCTGTACTGAAGTCCGCTCGCGAGTGTCACCATGCCTTTCAGTTGTGCATTTTTGTCAAAAAATTCACCGGCACTGATGGTCGGTTTGGCCGCAGCGCGTCTTGCATGGGGCGATGCCATGGTGACGGGCTTTCTTTCACGAACATCCGGTGCAGCCGCAGGGCCGACAGGCGCGTCGAGTTGCGGCATTGCCGCCCGCTCTTGCGCTACGACTTTGTGCTTCAGTTCGATCAGCGTGGCGCGCATGGCCTCTTCACTCATGAGCGAAGCCGCGCCACTCCGTGCATCGGCAATGCCACGCAACACCGCCGCATCATTCAGATCAATCCTCTGCTGCCGAAAATCGTCGCCAATCTGGTAGCCAAGCGCATAACTTGTCTTGTCAGTTTCCGATTTCAGTTCCATTTCGTTGCCGGCCGCACACACACCGGCTGAAATGCACGCGCCCAGTGCAAGCGCGATTGACTGCTGCAAATATGTTCTTTTCATTTTCCTGTCTCCTGTCTGTAATTGACTTCGTTTTGGCCTTTTGCCACACGGTAGTCGATTCGTTTGATCGTTATCATTGAAGTGACCGCCGACGCTTGTCGGCGGCCACTCGTCCTGTGCGGGCTATAAGCCTGCACCGCCATTCACGATAGGCCACGGTGTGCCACCGGGCGCGGCGTTACACGCCGTGTCGCTGACTGCACCCTTGACGCAGATCGGCACCATCATCTCGTTGTCCTCGTGCTCGACGATATGGCAGTGCCATACATAGAGACCGGAAACTTCGAATGTCGCCTTGATCCGCGTGACCATACCCGGATTGGCCACGACGATGTCCTTGTAGCCGCTCTCCGTCAGTCGCGGTGCATCCACTTTGCCGGTGACGGCGGCCGGAATGACCGGCACACCGGTGAGTGGATCGATTACCAACTGTTCACGGTTGACCACTTGCATGCGGGCACCGTGCAGATGCATCGGATGGGCATCTACCGTAAAGTTGTACATCTCGAAGATATCGGTATCGCCGTTGGTTGAAGCATCGGTGACTGGATCCGCCCAGGATTGCGGCTGCGGGATGCCGCCCACCAGGGTGCCGATGTAGACTTCCGTCGGACCGAAGGGAATGGCAGCCACATCGATCCCTTTGCAGGCCGTGGCAAGATCGGTTTGCGGTGTGGCAAATTGTCCCACCACCGTAAGCACACCGGCCGCATCTACCGTTACGCAGATCTTTTTGGAATCGTTCTCGATCAGTGCATTGCGATGCGTTGTTTTCACCGGAGCGGTATTTTTCGGCTCGCTGCTCAGCACCAAATTCGCCGCAGGCGTGCTGGTCTCAGCCGGTGTGTTGGCATCAGCTGCGGCCACAGCGAACTCCATGATCTGGCCCGTCCCGGCCGGATTGGCAGCATCAGCGGAGGAAAACGTGTCGTTGAATGGAACATCCGACCCGGTGTTGATCATGCGCACCTTGGTGCCGGGTTGCAGTCCCGTGAAGTCCACGATGACGTCCGCACGTTCGGCAGGCCCCATCAACAACGCCTCGTTGCAGCCGGGGTCGGCCGGATTGCTGCCCGGATAGGCAGACTTCTTTGCCGTAGCGGGAGCCGCAGGAATGCAGCGGGCTTCCGGTTCGTGGCCGTTACCGGGCAACTGTACTGCGGTACCCGTCATCACCTTGACCACCTTGGGCAAGAAGCCCTGCTCGGCACCGATCTGGTAGAACGGAATCTCCTTCACCCCGGGAATCGCTTTGAGATCGGCGGTATACGTCGGCGAATTCTGATCGGGTGGTGTCACACCGGGTGGAATGGCCCACATGGACAGATTGAAGGTGCGCGAGTCGGCACCGGCCAGCAGACGCAGCCGATAACGTTGCGCAACGACACTCAGCGAAGGCCACACCGTACCGTTGACGACGATCATATTGCCGAAGAACTCGGAGTTGTGAATCGGCGACACGTCCGAATTTGCGTTCGGCAGGTAGGGAATGACATTACCACCATCGAAGTAGGCGCGAGTTTGTGGGTAGAACAGCGTACCGTCCGCGTTGAAAGAACGATCCTGGATCGCGATGGGAATCTCGCGGATCTTGGCCCGGCACACAGCATCAAAGTTCGGATCGCAGCCAGCCAAACCGGCGTAGGTACTTTTTGGATGGGTCGGACGACCGAATGCCGACGTGCTGCCGGGTAGCGTTCCCTTGACCGGTGCTTCCTTGATCTGTCTGCCATTAGGCGCAGTGTAATCGCCACGGATCAGCCAGAAACCGGCCGGTCCGGCATACACGTTGTTGGCCGTCATGCCCAAGGTGTGGTCGTGATACCAGAGGGTCGTCGCCGGCTGGCCGTTGCCGTACTGGAAAGCCGCTGAACCGGGATACTGGTTGGTGCGCAAGCCCGGCTCCTGGTCGTAGTGGCTGCCGTGCGTGGCGTAGCTGGCGCTCAGGTGTTTGCCGGATTTCGGATCGAAGGCCGACGGTAGCCACCATGCTTCCGGAAAGCCGTCGCTGTAGGGACTGACCTCTGCACCGTGCACGTGGATGACCATGGGCACCGGTCCATCGTAGGCTTGGCCGAGACGGGCATCGGGATTTACGGGATCAACGTAAGGACGGCAGTCCGTCGCGCGTGGCAATTTGTTTCCTGTAGACGGATCGGCGCAAGGCAAGCGTTCGGGATTGGCAAAATGCAGCGTGCGGTCGACCGCGAGCAGGTGCGGCAGCGACGTACGGCGCTTGTCCGTGAGGGCGTATGGCTTGCCGGTTGCCGGGTTCAGCGTGACGAGTTCATTGATCCAGCGCACAGAATGCGTTTGCTGGGCATTGTTTTCGATGGTGAAGGATGGGTAGTTGAACGACGATTGTGCTGCGGGTACTGGCGCAACACCGGGTGCCTGCACTTGTACGCCACCCAGCGTAAGGCCCATTGGAATCGGGTCTGTGGCAGCGCCGTAGCCCCACACCGTCGTCGCGCCGAAGCCATCTTTGCGCCCGTTGAGGGCATTCCAGATGCCGCCCGGCAGAATCTGCTGCTTGAACTGCCGCTCCGCAATGTTGTACATAGTCGCGGGACAACTGGCGCCGGACGGGCACGCCTCTGTCGTCTGGGAAACTTGCGGCATCTCGGGCGGGATGACCAGGGGGATTACGTACTTGGGAATATTGGACGCGACCGGATCGATCGGCGCCGCAGCCTGAACTCCCCAGGCACCCGTTGACAACATGCCGCCAATGGCAGCGCTTATCAGCTTCTCTCTGAACAATGGCGTACGAAACGCCAACAATGCGTTATTCGGTTTCATTTTTTTATCCTCCAGAAGTTGGACTACGGGATTGCAGAAGAACAACTACGCCGCTTTCAACCGATGCCGGTTGCGCACCTGAAATCAAGTCTGGCGCGCAATCAGTTATACGGAACAAATATTTTCCGGTCTCTGCCCAACCAACTGCATTCTTGCGGGTAGACTGACCTTAAAAAAAGGGGAGGGTATGGCAAGATGACTACTGTGCTGAAGAACGTCAGAAAGTTTAAGAAACTTGTTGGCCTGTGCTTCAAATATCTCGGCGGCGTCAATTGTCCCAAGGAATATCCAACCGGTTTTGCCGGCTCGGATCAGCTGAACAGAATAAATTGATGATTTGTGCGACGCACCTGAAGACACAGTAGTTCATACCGTACTTCGCGAGGCGACATTGAAGAAGTTCGTAGAAGTTCGTAGGTCGGGTTAGCGTAGCGTAACCCGACGTTGTTTCGAATTCATGTCGGGTTACGCTACGCTAACCCGACCTACTAATACTGTGTTTCCCTGTGTGTGGAGAAGTATCGCGGCAAGCCAATATCCAAACGAAGATTCTTTCAACCTTTTACCAAATACTTTCGGTAGTACCCCATCACGCGCGGCACATAATTCGTCGTTTCACGATACGGTGGAATCCGGTTGCCATATCTTGCAATTGTTGCCTCGCCGGCGTTGTATGCCGCGAGCGCCAGATTTCTGTCGTTGTTGTACTTTTTCAAAAGGTGGCGAAGATATTTTGCACCTCCCCGCAGGTTCTGCATCGGGTCAAGCGGATCGATAACACCATAGCGCCTTGCGGTCACCGGCATGAGTTGCATCAGGCCCACCGCACCCTTTTTTGAAACTGCCTTGGGACTGTAGCGCGACTCCACAGAAATAACGGCATGCAGCAACGCGCTCTCTACGCCATATATCCGGGCTACGTCATTAACCATTTTGTCGTAGATCACTTTATCGGAAATATTGAATAGTGGCTGACCGATGTATGTTTCTGGAACCACGACATCTTTTTCAACCGGTACCAGTGCAATCTGATCGTCTCGGATCAGATCAATCAGTTCGACTGGTTCCGGGAGCATCATCGAGTAGTCACTGTCCATCTGAACATTACTAAGATTCACTGTGCCGGTGCTGGTGGTATAGGCATAAACATCTGCCCATGCGGGCTGCAGACACAACCCGTAAGCAAGAACAATTGCTACTGCCAGCAATATTGGCATGCGTTCTAATGCTTTCATGATTAACCCCTGTAAGGAAATTGATTCCTGTTGTCGTACCAGACAGGTTAAGCGTGAATTTTTGCTATAGAAATACAGTGTAGACAGTAAATCCGGGGTTGTAGGAATGCAAAAAGCCCTGCAAAGTACCCCACTTCAAAATCTGTCAAAAACAATAGGGGAAAAATGCTGCTTAACTCCAAATTGATGCGTTTCTACTCGGTATCCAGCTTTGTCATTATTTTTGTCACAGCCGCCATTCTGACCCTGTTCTACCGCCAAATAACCATTCAATGGATTCTCCATATTGCGGAAACCAATAACCGTGCGATCGCGCAAACGGCTCTGGATTTGATCAAACCCGAACTGGTAGCGTATTTGCGGGCCAATACCGACACCGGCACGCGCAAAGTCTCATTGAATCAGTTTTCGAACATGCCTGGCGAAGCGATCCGCACATTGGCCCAAGTCAATTCACTGGAAAGGATCAATATTTACAATCGCAAGGGGCAGTTGGCCTTCTCGACCAAAGCTGGTCTGATCGACATCAATCAAACGAGCTACCCTTTCTTTATTGCAGCCCTGAGCGGCAGGGATGCAAGCTCCATGATTTATCGCGACACCTTCAATCGCTTCGAGACGGCGTCCGATAGCGACAACCTGATGGAAACCTACCTCCCGGTGCGCAACAGTCCGAACGAGCCGGTTCTGGGCGTATTCGAAATTCATTCGGATATGAGCCATCTGATTCAGGAGAACAACAAGCATCTGCTCATTTTCCTGATCGGCGCCGAGTTCATTCTGGCATTGTTATACGCGGTGCTGATTCTTGTCGTGCGGCATGCTAAGAAAATAATCGACTTGCAACAACACATCATTCAGGACAGGACGGCAACCCTGGAAGTTCTCTCCAACCGGTTGTTGCATAATGAAGAACAACACAAGCAGAAAATCGCCTACGATCTGCAAGAGGGGCTCGCACAAACGCTGAGTGCAATCAAGTTCAATGTGGAATTCAGCAACAGCCGTATCAACGCCCCTGATGCCAATAAGGCGCCGTTGAAAGCCGTAATCCCGGTGATACAAAATGCCATCCAGGAAGTCCGCACGATTGCAACCAATCTGAGGCCTTCCAGTCTGGATGAACTTGGCCTGCTGCCGACCATCAACTGGTTCTGCCGCGAATTTGAACAGTTCCACGAAGAAATCATCGTTGAGAGGGAAATTTCAATAGCGGAAGCGGCCATCCCTGTTCAGCTCAAAATTGTCATTTACCGCATCATCGAGTCAACGTTCAAGAACATTGCCGACCATTCGAACACGGATCAGATCGGCCTGACATTGCAACAGACCGGCAACAAGATCGTATTGCGAATTGGCGATACCCCGATACAACAATCTTTATTATTGGACACTGCGAAGGTCAATTCCGCTTCTGGTCAAAAATTCCGCTTTGCCGAGATGAAGGAGCGCACCCTTTTGTCAGGCGGAATATTTTCGTCCCGATTCAACGCCGGTTGGGTCACGCTCAAGGCTTCCTGGATCTGCTAGGAAGTGGAGACCAAACCTCTTTCGATTGCATAAGCAGTCAGCGTTGACGCGTTGTGCAAATCAAGTTTCTTCATCAGGTTGGAACGGTGCTTTTCGATTGTTTTGATGCTCAGGCAGAAATAATCTGCGATGTAGCGATTCGGATGACCTTCCGCCACCAGCTTGAGTATTTCACGTTCGCGATGGGTCAAGGTATCCCATGAACTGGCCTGCCTGCTGGAATTGTCAGTACCCAGATAAGCGTTAAGCACCTTCTTCGATATATCGGGACTCAGGTAAGTCTTTCCGTTCAAAACACTGTGAACCGCGACGCGCAATTCCTCGTGTGAGGCTTCCTTGAGTATGTAGCCATCGGCACCCGCACGCAGACTTTCATGGATATATTCGTCGGCCTTGTGCGTAGTGACCACCAGCACGAGAGTTTTTGGATAGCGCCGCTTGATATCGGTCAACGCTTCGATGCCGTTCATTCCCGGCATGGAGATGTCCATCAACACCAGGTCGGGAGTGAGCGTATCGACCAGTCGCACCGCATCACGCCCGTTGTCGGTTTCACCGACGATTTCGAGATCCATGTCCTGCAGCAGGAATTTCATGCCGGCTCGCAGCATGGTATGGTCTTCGACCAGCAGAACGCGTTTCATTGTTTTCATAATCAGCTTTCCTTTATTTTGGTTTTAACCCTGCGATTGCATCAGGGCTTTGGTAACGGACTTGCTGGATTCTGACCGGGAGCGTACATGAATACCCAATCTGCATACTTCTTCTTGTTTTCAAAACTCTTGTCCATGCTGCTGAAATTGCTCTTCTTGATCGGCTCCTTGCCGGACCGGCTATGGATGCCAAGTATCTCCCCGCCCGGTCCCTTGACCAACTCCCACGTTATGCTGCCGTTGATCGGGTCCAAATAGATTTTACGCAGATACCGTTGTGTCGACGGGTAGCGCGGGTCTTTGAGCAAGTCTTCCAGTTTCGCCGGATAGCGAGTAGCCATCGGAGGGGTATGTTCATAATACGCCTTGATGGCCTGCCGAATCTGGTTTCCGACAAACAACAACTCCTGTTCTTTATCGCGCTTCACCGAAGTGTTCCAGACATCTGCTGCTGCAGCAAGAACAATCCCCATCAGCAAAATAATAACGAGCAAACCAAGATAGGTAAACCCGTTTTCGCGGAATAGTTGCCGCGGGCAATTCCGCGCTTTCATTTCCTTTATGTATGCGATTTGCAGCATTACCACACCCTATACTCGGAGCCATCGCGGGCATTGCCGGGGGCGCCGCTTTTGATGTCATAGATCGCGCCCTTTTCCGCAACCTCCGGCGCAATGACCTGCCAAGTCTGTGCACTGCCGGTGATGGGATCCACAGGCACGCTGCGCAGGTATTTTTTGCTGATCAACTCTTCCAGTACATCAGGATACTTTCCGTTGTCACTGTAAAACTTGTCCAGCGCCTCGCGCATCAGGAAGAGATTCTGGTGCAACACCGCCTCCTTTGATTTTTCCACGCTATTGAAATACCGCGGCACGGCCAGCGTCAGCAGCGTGGCAATGATCGCCATGACCACCAGCAATTCAATCAGGGTAAAACCGATGCGATTTTGTTTAAGGAAATGCCGATTAAGTCCCCTCTCCCTCGGGGAGAGGGCTAGGGTGAGGGAGTTGCTCGTTGAATTAAAGCCCTCACCCCTACCCTCTCCCAGAGGGAGAGGGAGAAAACCGGACCTGTTCTGTACATCCCTAAGCATAATTATTCTCCTACCAGTTTCTGTACGGAATGCCGTTCAGACCGATGACCTGGGACTGGGAATACACATCAAATACATCATCACCCTCTGTCGGTGAATCTGCAGCACTTGCGTAGCTTCGTTTGCCCCAGGTTTCCTCATCCGCCTTGGCCGGGTCGTCAGTCATTGGATCGCGCGGAATACGACGCAGAAAGAAGATCATGTTCTTCTTGTCCGGACTGGTGATATCAGGCATTCCCTGCGCCAACACTTTCAGTGACGGCGGATAACCGGAGTCTCCCATCGAGTGGGCTACACGCCCATCGGATACCGCTTGTTTGTAAGCATCCAGCGCCGTACGTATCTCGCGCAGCGCAACGCGCAACTCATGCTCCTTGCTGCGCTGTACCGACAGCTCGGACAACGGCAAGGCCACCGAAGCCAACAGGCCGACGATCGCCACTGTGATCACCAGTTCGATCAGCGTGAAACCGCGAAGAGATCCTGATCTGCGCATGATGATTACCTCACCGCGATCGCGTAAGGAGGCGGCGCATTGAATGTCAGCGTCTCATTACCCGTACCCAGCGGCAGTATCTGGCTCGTTGTGATCTGTGACTGCGATGCGCCTTGTAGCACTTCAAACACGACCGCAACCACACTGCCAGTACCGCTGGCTCCCGCAGCCGCAGTGCTGGATAAATCGATCAATATCTGGCCCGTTGTCTGGTCGATCACCTTGGTGAGTTTCGATGGCGAGTTGTCCTGTTTCAGGAAGCTCCCCTCGATCACATCGAGCGCCTTGAGTACTCTCGGATCGTACCCCACCAGAAAGCCCAGACTTTTCACGCCCTGGGTCGATTGGGTGTTAAGTGTAAGGCTGATCTTGTCACCCACTTGCGCCTGACTGGGACCTTGCCAGGAAAGCACCATCGGTGGGACAGACGCCGCATCCGGCGTTTCCGTGCCGGAAAGCACCGGCGCTACCGCTACGGGCTGTTGCACGCTCTCCGGTGCAATGACCGGAGTTGCAAGGCTGGCATTTTTGGACGCGACCGCCGCTTTGACCAGCTTCGCTGAGACAGGCTTGATATGCACACTGCCTTCGGTACCGGACCACATTTGCACTTCGCCGGCACTAGCCTGGTGCATTTTTCCGATGACATGCGGCGTGATGGAAAGAATGATTTCCGTTTTCGAACCATTGTCATTGTGTTCGGAAAACAAATGTCCCAACATCGGCAACTGCCCCAAGCCGGGCACCTTGCTGGCCGAATTACGTTGTTCATTGTCGACCAGACCGGCAAGAATCTGCGTCTCGCCATCCTTCAGTTGCAGCAGGGTCGACGCATTGCGTGTGCCGATCTGATACGCGAGCGTTCCGGACTGGGTGTTCTGGACTTCCTTGACGATAGTGCTGACATCGAGGTTGATCCTGATCGCTACATCATTGTTGAGGTGGATATCCGGTTCGACCTCGAGTTTCAACCCTACGTCCAGATATTGCACGTTGCCGGTCACCACCGGCGACCCGGAGGAAACCGGGGTCACGGCATTGGTGATCACCGGTACACGGTCACCTATCATGATTTTTGCCTTCTCGCGGTTACGCGCGCGGATACGCGGGCTGGCGAGGATGTTGGTATCGGTATCCTGCAGCATTGCCTTCAGTGCAACGCTCATGGAAGGGCTGGTAATGATGTGGTCGCTATTGATATTTTTTAATTCGGTAAGGGTCGGCGCTGTTGAAGCAGCAACAGTGGCCGTGGCGGATCCGGGCACCAAACCGGTCCCAAGGGCAGTCAGGGAAAGCTGATCTGGCCACTTGATGCCGATATCAGTCAGACGGGTCCGATTAACCTCAAGCACCTCGACTTCCATCATGACTTCAGGTTCGGCGATATCCTGGTCGGCGATCATTTTTTCGGCAAGGCTGATTGCGTCCGGCGTATCGCGTACCACAATGGAATTGATCTTTTCATTAAGGTAAATATCCCTGGTCTTGAGCACTGTCTTGAGCATCCCCATCATCTGCTTGGGATCGGCATTGGTAAGGTGGAAGCTTCTGATCACGAGATCCTGATAGTCTTTGACTTTCGCCGGCGTATTCGGGTAAACAAATATCGTGTTGTCGTTGACGATCTTCTTTTCCAATTGGCTCTGCATCAGGATCAGGTCGATGGTGTCTTCCACCGACACTTCTTTCACGAAAATGGATATCTTGATATCGGGCCGGATATCCTTGTCCAGCAAGACATTGATGCCGCTGACCCGCGACAGCGCTTCAACCACAATCTTGAGATTGGCGTCGCGAAACTGCAGGGTAACCGGCTTCTTGAACTGTGCCTTGAGCGAAGGGCCCGCGTTCTGCTCCTTGGTCAGCTGCTCTTCGATCTGGTGTTGCAACTCCAACGCCTGGCTGTTCCTGGGATTCTCCAGCAACACCGATTTCAGCGCGGCACCGGCCGCTTCCTGATTTTCGTTCTTCAGGTAATCTTTCGCATCTGCAATCAACTTGTCGTGGCGCTCGTCCATGGCAAGTTCTTCCAACCCGCCTGTGGCACGCTTGTTGGCCGGATCCAGCCGCAAAATGCGCTGGTAATTTGTGCGGGCCAGGTCCCGGTGATCGGAGGCGCGTGCCTCAGTCGCACCGGCAAGCAGACTGTTCACGATCTGCTCGCGGTTGCGCCGCACTTCGATGCGGTAAGTCATATTGTCCGGTTCGGCTTTGGAGGCATCCTGCAATTTCGACAACCCTTCTTCGTAACGCCCTTCATCGAGAAGCTGTTGTCCTTCGCGATTCAATTTATCTGCGGCACATCCGCCCAGCATCACGATCAACAGCAGGAAAAGGACAACGCAACTCCAGAACAGATATCCGTGTTGAGTGTTCACATCCCGCGTGCCGAATATTCGGCGCTGGATCTTTGTCGCGAAACCGCGTGCGTGAAAGATTTGATTCATGGTCATAGCACTCCGCCCGTGTTGAGAGATTGTTTGATATTCATTGGTAAATATGTAAATTCGATCTGGCCGGAAACAACCGGACCCACGCTATAGATGCCATCGATGACATCCCCTTCGGATACGGTATAGACGCGATCTGCATTGGTCAGAAATATGACAACGGCATTCGATCCTGCGTCCTTGTAATGTCCAAAGAACGAGAACGGCAATGGCGGTGCTGCCGGTGGTGGTGGCGGTAGAGCCGCTGGTGGCGGCGGCGGGACATACCAGGAAGTAGCGTTGAACACGTTGCCGATTTTCTTTTCTACGTGGGGATGCTGCTTTTGCTGCAGCATGCGTTCGAATTCCTGCCAGTCCCCAGCCGTTGCGGGATTTGGTATTGCTGTCGAATCAGGCTGAGTCATGGCAACGTGCTGCATCCGGACCCGGCCTTTCTTTGCAGGTACCTGATCTTCATCGGAGCCCATGGCCATGAACGCCGCACCGGCGGCAACACCAAACAAGGTCAATTTGCTCCAGGGTTTCTTCATGATTTCTGCTCCAGCAGATAGAGCACCAGCTTGATGTTGGCTTCAACCATTGCGTCACCCACCTGCTGGCGCTTGAACTGCACTTGTTGCAGCGACAAGGTCGGAATATCCGCCTTCAAGGAAGACAGGAATTTGCGTATCTGCGGATAATCCGCTTTCACCGGAAACGTCATCTGAAAACGCACCAGTCCGTTGCTGCTTTCCCGGGTCACTTTGTATTCGCCCTGCTCCAACTCAATCCCGTGGTCTTGTGCAGTGGCGAATATTTTTTCCATGCACTGCGGCAAATCCTTGTCCTGGGGAAACGAACGGTAGAAGCGGACTATCTGCTCCTCGCTGCTGTGTTGATCGGTATTCGCTCCCGGCCCAGCAAGCTTCATCTGTTCCTGGAGGAACTGGACATTCTTTTCGGTAGAAGACAATTGCTTCTGTGCCAGCTGAATTGTCGAGAAATAAAATGCGGTGCAGGCAATCAGCAAACCAATACCCACCACACCGGTTCGACCCAGTAATGCAGGAGCACGCAGCAGCAGCCAGCGCACATTAAGGGACGGCAGAGCGAACCTGGCGCCAAATGACTTCGTGGCCAGCGGCTGCGACGATTCATTGCCCCTGACCATGCGCATGGCGTTGTATAAACGTTGTCTGAAATTATTCATCATGCCGCTGCCCTCCAGAACGCGATGAGCGAAAAACGCACCGGCCTTTCCGGGTCACGTTGCTGAATCTGGTGGTTCTGCAAATACACGGCGATAAATTCCTGACGCGCTTCCAGCCGCTTCATGAAATTCAGCATTGAGGCAATATCTTTTGCTTCGCAGCTGATATTGACGACATGTTTTTCCAGATCCGGCTCCATTCCCAGCAGGGTGACCTGCGGGATAGTGGATGACTCCACTGCCTGAAAAAGATCTTCCCAGGGCAATGTCAACTGGCGCAATACCTCGCTGGCTTGTTTGATATCTCCCCGTATCTCCGGATGAGGACTCCTGGCTGGTGTGCCTGCCGTCTGTTCAATTTGTTTCAGACTGTCTTCCAGCGCTTTTGAATCAGTGGACAGGCGGTAGTAATAGCCTCCGGTCAGAACCGTAATGCCGATAGCAAGCGACAGCAGAACCGTGCCTGCCACAGGGAACGGTTGCACGGACCGCTGAAAATCGAGGCGGAGACTGGTCATCTGCATTCCTCGCTCATATACATGGAGAATCGGTTTCCAAGCTCCGGACTGAGACTGGGCACGAGCGAAGGCTGCATGTGCTGAACGTTCCATCTTCCGCCCGAAACAAATGATGCCGCCTCATGCTCGGGTGTCCACAGCAGTACGTCATTTATGCCGGTTTCCGCGCAGGCATTGATCGCCTCGCGTTCCAGGAAAAGGGGTAATTCCTCTTGCCACTGGATGCCGATTCGCATTGATCGTACCCAGGTCCAGCGCCCCTCTTGCAGCAGCGCAAGGCACAGGTTGCCGTGTTCAATAAGCGCCAACCACGCACTCCGTCCACGTAACGAGGCTTTGCAGGCGTTGTATGCCAGCATCAAGTGGGGCTGGATGGATTTCAGATTGACCCCGGCACGACCAAACAACTCGCGTAACGAATCGAGCAATCGCGTATCCACGGCACTGGCCATCTGCAACACACCTGACTTGCCGGAGTTGATGCTCAATTCCCAGATATTGGAATCGCGGCCATATACTTCACTAAATGAATGCTGCGCGTAAGCCTTTATTTCCCTTGCATCGAACAGGCTGTCGCTCCACGGTATCAACGCGTAGCGCATAAAGTGGTTGGATAGAACCACCGTTGCATGCGATCTTCTTCCGGATATTGTCGGCAATGCGGATTCAAGCACGCCGAGTGCACCGCTCCATGGCAAGCCATCGCCGTTTGTCGGCAAACACGGCAGCTCCTGCATCGAGTGCACATGGCGCTTCAATCCATGCCGCGTCCATTCGCGCTTCATTTGTGCCAGCACCACGCGGTCCGGGCGCAGCACGATACGTTGTTCATCACGCAATCTGAGTGACACGATTTATCTCCTGTAAAGTGGTTTCACCCCGGATAACCATATTCAATGCGCCGTCGCGCAAAAAATGCGTACCGTTGCGCTGCGCCGCTTCGCGGATCAGGCGGATGGGTTGCCTGGCGACAATGAGTTCGCGAATTTCGTCGTTGAGATAAAGGATTTCGGCAATCGCCTTGCGTCCCTTGTAGCCGGTGCCGCGGCACTGTCCGCAGCCGCGGCCGGCGCGAAAGGTGATGTTCGTATCGGACGGCCTGATCCCGGATGCGGCGATCATCGCTTCGTTCGGATGGTCGTCCGCAACACAGTGCGGACAATTCACGCGAATCAAACGCTGCGCCACAATGCCATTCAGCGCGGAAACAAAACTGTAGGGTTCGACGCCCATGTGTGTGAAACGGCCGATGACATCGAACACGTTGTTGGCGTGCACGGTGGTAAACACCAGGTGACCCGTCAGGGCAGACTGCACGGCAATCTGGGCGGTTTCCGGATCGCGGATTTCCCCCACCATGATCTTGTCCGGGTCATGTCGCAGAATGGAACGCAAGCCCCGCTCGAAAGTCAGGCCCTTCTTCTCATTGACCGGAATCTGCAAAACGCCCGGCAACTGGTACTCGACCGGGTCCTCGATGGTGACAATCTTGTCCTGGCCGTTGTTGATTTCCGAGATGGCCGCATACAGGGTGGTGGTCTTGCCGCTGCCGGTGGGACCAGTGACCAGCACCATGCCATAGGGCTCCTGCGAAAGACGTCGTATGACGGCCATCGATTTGTCATCGAATCCCAGATGATCCAGGCGCAGTCCATTCATCTTGCCGGACAGCGTTTGCTTGTCCAGAATACGCAACACGGCATCTTCGCCGAAAATACTGGGCATGATGGAAACGCGCAAGTCCACCGGGCGTTTATTGATGGACACCTTGAAGCGCCCGTCCTGCGGCACGCGTCGCTCGGCGATGTCGAGACCCGAGATGACCTTGACGTGGGATATCACCTGCTCCGCTTTATCCAGCCCCGCCATCGCCCCCACCGTCGTCAGTACGCCGTCGATGCGGTACTTGATACTGAGTCCGGCAGGGTTGGTTTCCAGGTGAATATCACTGGCTTCGGCTTTCAGCGCGTCATATATCGTCGAATGAACGAGTTTGATGACGGGACTGATGTCCTCGCTGATGGACTTGAACGACAATTCATCCACATCCTCATCGCTCTTGCCGGTGTTCTCCGCCAGATCCTCAAAACTATCCATGGCATGCAGCGAATTCTCATGGTGCTCAAGATACGCTGCGATATCCGCACGATGTGCCAGTCCCCAGGTAAACGCCGGAGCTATGCGTTGCTCCGCCCACACCTGAAGTCCGATGGTGAAAGGGTCGCTCATGATCATGAGCAGCCGCTTATCGTCGTCCCGCAACAACAGACTCCCTCTCTCCTGCATTTCGGCGAAAGTCAGAATATCGAACGCCGGGGTCAGCCGGTTCAAGTCATCCATACAAAATGTCGGATAGTGGAGCATCCGGCCCAATGCCTTGACGTAGCTTTCTGCATCGAGCCCGGTTTGTTCTTCGAGCACTTCGCCAACATTGCGTTTTGTCTGCGCAGCCAGAGCGCGCGCATCCAGCACTTGCTGGGGCGAGAACACAGGGGAAGGTCGAGCATCGATGGATTCTGCGAGATTCATTCTATGCTCCCGGCAAGTTCAAAGATCGGGAAATACATCAGCACGACGATGGTTCCGATAACCAGACCGACACAGGCCATCAGCAAGGGCTCGAACATTCTGATGAACTTGTCGGTCCAGCGCTCCATGTCATCCTCATAAAAGGCCGCGATGCGCTCCATCATCTCGCCCATGCGGCCGGTCTGTTCTCCCACGCGCAGCAGACGCAAAGCCAACGGGGTGATGAGTCCATGTTTCTCCATCGCGTGCGAGATGGCGTGTCCCTCGCGAATGCTGGTTGCAGTGCGTTCCAGCCTTTCACGCATCGATACCTGCAACAAACCGGAAACCAGCCGCAGCGCGTCCACGATGGTCATGCCGCCCTGCAACAACATCCCGAGCGAGCGGTAGAAACGCGCCATCTGGTAGAGATGCAGCCGTTTGCCAATGACGGGTAACGACCATAACTTTTGCTCCAGCCATGCCCTGCTGGCGGGATTGGTGACGGCGTAATAAATTACCGCCGCCGCCATGACCAGCAGGGCCAATATGAATGGCAGATGGGCTTCCAGGAACAGCCCGCTATGCATCATCAGTCGCGACATGAGCGGCAGATCGCTGCCGAGATCTTCGTAGATATGACTGAAGCGCGGCACGACCACCAGCATCAGGAAAAGCACGACCAAGGCACCGGCAACCGCCAGGATCACCGGATAAATCGAGGAGTGAACAATCTTGCGTTTGACCAGTTCAACCTGCGTCTGGTATTTGACGTAGCGCGACAGCACTTCTGTCAACGAACCGGTTTTTTCGCTGGCACGTACAGTCGCGACATACAACGCGGGAAAATCGCGCGGCGATTGTTCCAGTGCGTAAGACAAAGTGTGTCCTTCATAGAGCAAGGAAATTACTTGTGTAAGAACTTTTCTAATTTCCGGCTGCTCTTCTTTTTCTGCCAGCGTTTCCAGGGAACCCAACAGTGGCAAGCCTGCATTGAGCAAGGCGCCCAACTCCTGGCTGAACAACACCAGCGGAAATCCTGATTTTTTCCGTGGCAAAAAAGCGGCCCATTGTTTGCGTGCCTTTATTGCGACGACGCTATAGCCCTGGAGTATGGCCT
Organism: uncultured Sideroxydans sp.; assembly: GCA_964404355.1. GTDB lineage: Bacteria > Pseudomonadota > Gammaproteobacteria > Burkholderiales > Gallionellaceae > Sideroxyarcus. The sequence goes on from CAYOJU010000001.1 coordinate 31,300, forward strand.
GAACTTCTGCATCAGCGGCATCGGCCGCTTCCAGCAGAAGTTCGGTCAAACCTTCATTCCCTCGCAATGCCTTGATCACGTATTGCATGCCTGTACCCCGCTACCAGTTAACGATATCGGCAGCTTCGCCTTCGCCGCCCGGCTGCTTGTCTTTACCGTAGGAGAACAGGTCATATTCGCCGTGTTCCCCCGGTGACTTGAAAACATAAGGACTACCCCAGGGATCGACAGGAACATCCTTGGTCAAATACGGACCGTCCCATTTGGGCTCGTTGGTCGGATGCTTTACCAGCGCCACCAGCCCTTCCTCCATCGTCGGGTAGTGGCCGGTATCCAGCCGAAACTGATCCAGCGCCTTTCCCAACCCGTCAAGCTGCGCCCGCGTTGCCTTGACCTCGGACTTGCCGATCTGGGAGAAATACTTGGGACCGACATAGCCCGCCAGCAAACCGATAATGACCATGACCACCAGCAGCTCGAGCAGGGTGAATCCTTTGCTCTTGGCGGGTGATTGATTCAGGGTGAATACAGAGTCCGGTTTCATCATTTTTGCGCCATTCAGTTGGTGTGATTGCATGGATGGCATCTTAGCGGCACGACTCTTGTCTGCCTGTGGGTCGGCACCTGTAACCTTTGTTCTGAGCCCCTGTATTTCTCGGTAGGGTAACTACGTAGTCATGCCGCAACTGTAGGAGCACCTGCATTGGTTCACGAATTTCTACAGCGCGCCCCGACTTCAAATTAAGCCCACTGCTGATTTCCATGTCATGCCGCCCACGTTAAGGTGATGGCTGTGCGTTAACCCGACTTTTTGAAATCGTTGTCTTACGAATGGCCATAACCTGATAGCCGGCTCGTTCTTCTTAATTGACTGTGGAGGTATCAACCATGAACATGCAGCAAAATATGAACACACCCGATCTGACGGGAAAACATGGAACCCTGCTGGCCAAATCCATGTCGCGCTTTCATGTTGATGAACTGCAGCTCAGGGATGAGCTGGATACCTATCGTCTTGAACTCAAGAAGACACATAAACGCCTGGAAGATGTGTCCCGACTGTTTTCCAGAATCATCGAGAATGCGACCGAAGGCATTCTGATCACCGATACTCACAACATCATTCAGGCAGTCAACCCGGCCTTTGAAAAATCTACCGGTTACAGCGCAAAAGAAGCCGTTGGACAAACCCCGGCGCTGTTCAAATCCGGACACCATGACCAGCATTTCTATGAGGAAATGTGGAACGCGCTGAACACGCTTGGACATTGGCAGGGAGAAGTCTGGAACAGAAACAAAAAGGGCGAGATTTTTCCGGAATGGCTGAACATCACTGCCATCAAGAATCACCAGCAACAGGTGACCCATTATGTGGGGATGTTTTCTGCCACCCATTCCCAGGAGTACATTCTTGACCGCCTGCACTATATGGCCAACTACGATGCGCTGACGGGACTGCCCAACCGGCGACTGTTTCTGGATCGCCTCAACGTGTTTCTTTCCCAAGCCCGGCGCGACAAGCACATGCTCGCGGTGATGTTTATCGATCTGGATCGCTTCAAGCAGATCAATGACTCGCTTGGACACAAGATCGGCGACGCCTTGCTGGTGGCCGTATCGGAACGCATGAAGCACTGCCTGCGCGAAGGCGATACACTTGCCCGACTGGGAGGCGACGAGTTCACCGCAATTCTTCCGGTTCTTTTGCACACCGGGGACGTCATCAATGTGGCGCAAAAGATTCTCGATTGCTGCTCCACACCGGTGAATGTTGACGGACAGGAATTGATAATCACCGCCAGTATTGGCATCGGCATTTTTCCGAACGACGGAGAGTGTGCCGACAGCCTGCTGCACAAGGCGGATATGGCCATGTATCGCATCAAGGAGGCCGGGCGCAATGGCTATTTCCTTAACAGCGCCGGCGTGAACATGTGAGTCCGGTTGCCTGAAATGAAACCGGGCAAGGGGTAGGCCGTGGTTGTACGGGGCATTCGCCCCAACAACACACGCACGGATGGGGGTAGAAATTACGATCAGATCCACGCATGGTTTCTACCCCCACCCTACCCCTCCCCCTGCATGGGGGAGGGAACAATGCGGCATGGGTTCGGCCTGATCGGAACTGCTGCGGTTGCAACGGGCAAAACAATAGCCGGACAAGGCCGGCTATTGTTTTGTGTCAAAACTATAGTTTATACGCCAAGCCTATGGAAGGAACCTTGGTCGTGGCATTCTGAGAACGCGGTGCAGGACCGGTAACGATGTATAAATCGTAATTCAGGTTTACTCCCCAATTCTTGTTCATGTTGTACTGCCCGCCTGCACCATAGGTGACATCATTTTTCGACGTCCCTAAATTGCCTCCCATTTTCGCGTGGGCATAACCCAGCTTGGCGAAAACCGACCACGTCTCATCAAATGGATAGATGCCCACAGCCTTGGCGCTGTATCCGTCAATTCTGGCTGAGGTACCGTTCGCAAGTTTAGCGGAGCCAAAATCGTTCCACAGGATCTCGGCGGCAATATTCCTTGTGAACTGGTAACCACCAATCACGGCAAAAGCCGAGAGCGTGTTGGTACTCAGGTCAAAAGCATCGGTTCTTGACTGTCCGGCATTGGCGCCAATATAGAAACCTTCATCAGCAGCGAAGGCGGAAAATGCAGCGGTGGAGAGCAACAGAGCGGCAATAGTCTTTTTCATCAAGTACTCCTTGTTACGATTTAAGATTATTCAAATATGCAGCTCAACATTGAGTGCATTCACTACAACCTGAAAACAGGCAGTAGCTGAAATCCTATTTGTGCTCGACGTGTTGGGCAATACGCGCTTGTATGCATTTGTAATGCGCAAGATACGTAGTCATGACTTGAAAGCCGGGAATGCAGCCGCACAGATCCAACAGCATATGTATCTTCACCGGTGCTTTGGTGGGTCGGCATTGCGTCCATGGAAATTCGGACGGGCACAGGCCAATCGTGATCGAGTCCGGCACGTGCGCCGTGCTACCAGTTACCAGACAGCAGCTCCTGCCGCACTTTCGTACTTCCGCGACACATGAATACGGGTTCCCGCCCTTGGCATTGAATTCATCACGTAGACACCGCCGGTAAGAGTTGCCCGTTCTTTCATGCTCAGCAAGCCGAGGCCGCTATCCGACCTCTTGCGAATTCGTACATATTGAGCGGCTGTTTCAAGTGCTGTGTCGTGTCCGCGTACATGGTGTTTCCCGTGGAATACAGTCCAAGACTCTGACATCTGAACCATTGCAGAGTACACAGGCGATGTACATTTGAAGCCGACACTGCAGACGTCCATCTACAGTCGTGGCTGATACAGGTACAAATCAGAGGAGAGCACAATCGGGAAAACTACCTAAGTAAAACACCTTAGGAATCCTCACGGCAATCCAGACTGAAACCGCACTTTGAAGCCATTCGCGATCAAATTCATTCGTAAAGGCTCAATTTATCCGTTGCACCTGAAATATATGTGTAGCTTGGTTGAAATGAGCCTATAAGCTAATACGGCATTGTTCGCGCCTTCGGTTTCGCGATCCGCAGTCTCATTCGCGATTTGCATAAAGGTCAGCCATGCCCAATCAGAATTGTAGTTCCGATATTCACCGCCGACTTCCGCTGACATGCCAAGCGACCTTCCGGTATCTCAACTATTTTGAGATTCGCTCGCTTTTGTAAATCTGCAGGATATCAAGCCGACTGCTGAAATATGGCACGCCGTACAAACTAGAGGCATAAATGACCAAGAAGTCCAGCAAGCAAGACGCAATTCGCACTAAGGCCGAGGCCCAAATAGGTAGCGCATCGGCTCTTGACGGCTCGCAGCGCCCTACCGAAGAGCTTGTGCATGAACTCCATGTGCACCAGATTGAGCTTGAAATTCAGAATGAGGAATTGCGTCAGGCGCAATTGGCTATCGAGGTATCCCGCGACCTCTATGTGGATCTCTATGAGTTCGCCCCGGTCGGCTACTTCACGTTGTCGCGCGATACCCAGATCACCTCCCTTAACCTGACCGGTGCGACGTTACTGGGAGAAGATCGCAAATACATACTGCACCGCCGCTTCGCACGCCTGGTCGCACCGGCGGATCATGACGTCTGGCAGCAGTTTTTTATGCGGGCGATGCAACATCGCGATAAACAAATATGTGAACTGACTCTCCAGCGCAGCGATGGTACAAGCTTTGATGCCCGCCTGGACAGCCTGCTCATTATGGCCGACGCGGCGCCGGCCCTGCGGGTCACGCTAACCGACATCACCGCGCGCAAACAAGAGGAAGCGGAGTTGCTCAAGGCAGGCGCATTGCAAAACGCTATTTTCAACAGCGCCAATTTCTCCAGTATCGCCACCGACGCGAACGGCGTCATTCAGATTTTCAACGTTGGGGCCGAGCGCATGCTCGGCTACTCCTCCGCCGAAGTATTGAACAAGATAACCCCGGCCGATATTTCCGATCCGCAGGAAATCATCGCGCGTGCCCAATCCTTGAGCACCGAACTCGGCACAACCATCACGCCGGGCTTCGAGGCCCTGGTATTCAAGGCTTCTCGCGGCATCGAAGATATTTACGAACTGACCTATATCCGCAAGGATGGCAGTCGCTTCCCGGCCGTGGTGTCGGTCACCGCCTTGCGCGATGCACAGGACGGCATCATCGGCTATCTATTGATTGGCACGGACAACACCGCACGCAAACAGGTTGAAGCCGAGCGACAACGGTTGCTCGATATTCAGGAGGAAATGAATAATCAACTGCAGCAGACCAACGTCACTTTGCAAGTCAGCGAAGAAAGGCTTGCGGTCACGCTCAATTCCATCGGCGATGCCGTGATAGCCACTGATGCCCACGCGCGTGTGACACTGCTGAACCCCCTCGCCGAGAAACTCACCGGCTGGACACAGGCGGAAGCCGCCGGTCGCCCTGTGAATGAGGTATTCCACATCATCAACAAAGATACCCGTCTACCCGCCGCTATCCCGGTCATGGAAACACTGAAGCACGGCACGATACAGGGCCTCGCCAATCACACCGTATTGATTGCACGCAATAGCATCGAGTGCGACATCGCCGACAGTTGCGCACCGATTCGCAACCGCGATGGACAGGTGATTGGCGCAGTTCTGGTATTTCGCGATGTCACCGGAGAATACGCTGTACAACAGACCTTGCGCGACAGTTCCGCATTGATTCAAACCATACTGAATACCGTGGCGGACGGCATCATCACCATCCATTCCATCGATGGCATTGTTGAGACAGTTAACCCGACCGCCGAGCGAATGTTCGGCTACACCGCAAAAGAGCTTATCGGACAGAAGTTCAGCCTGCTGATACCCGAACTTGATCGCGATCAGGGCAATGGCAATGGATCCCTCGAATATTACAGTGCAAGTGATGAGGCGCGCGCTTCCGGCCTCGGACGTGAGGTCGCCGGCAAACACAAGGATGGCAGTTATTTTCCGATGGAGATGGCGGTAAGTGAAATGTGGTTGGGCGACCAGCGCCACTTCACCGGAATCCTGCGCGACATCACCGCGCGCAAGCAGGCAGAAGCAGCTTTACTCAAAGCGGGCGCATTGCAAAGTGCAATCTTCAACAGCGCCAACTTCTCGAGTATCGCAACCGACGCCAAGGGTGTTATTCAGATCTTCAACGTCGGCGCCGAGCGCATGCTGGGCTATGCCGCCGCCGAAGTGATGAACAAGATTACCCCCGCCGACATCTCCGATCCGCAGGAAGTTATCGCACGCGCCCAGGCCTTAAGCGTTGAACTCGACACGCAGATCACACCCGGCTTCGAGGCTTTGGTGTTCAAGGCTTCGCGGGGCATCGAAGATATCTACGAACTGACCTATATCCGCAAGGATGGCAGTCGCTTCCCCGCCGTGGTATCGGTCACTGCATTGCGCGATGCACAGGACGGCATCATCGGCTATCTGCTGATCGGCACGGACAACACGGCACGCAAGCAGGCGGAGGCGGCACTACTCAAGGCGGGCGCGTTACAGAGCGCTATTTTCAACAGCGCCAACTTCTCCAGCATCGCTACCGACGCCAAGGGCGTGATTCAGATCTTCAACGTCGGCGCCGAGCGCATGCTGGGCTATGCCGCCGCCGATGTGATGAACAAAATCACACCCGCCGATATCTCCGACCCGCAGGAAGTTATCGCACGCGCCCAGGCCTTAAGCGCTGAACTGGGCACTGCAATAACCCCGGGCTTTGAGGCCTTGGTGTTCAAGGCTTCGCGGGGCATCGAAGATATCTACGAACTGACCTATATCCGCAGGGATGGTAGCCGCTTCCCGGCGGTCGTTTCGGTCACAGCCTTGCGCGACTCTCAGAACACCATCATCGGCTATCTGTTGATCGGCACCGACAATTCCGCGCGAAAACAAGTTGAGGAGCAACTTCGCTGGGCCGAGGAAAGTTTTCGCTTGATGGTGGAAAGCGTGAGCGACTACGCCATTGTGATGTTGAGTCCGACCGGGCAAGCGGTGAGTTGGAACAGCGGCGCACAGAGAATCAAGGGCTACACCGCGGAGGAAATCGTCGGCCAGCATTTTTCGATCTTCTACCCGCGCGATGATATTGAGCGCGGCACGCCGCAACGGGATCTGGACATCGTGACAGCCAACGGACGCTTCGAAGATGAGGGCTGGCGAGCACGCAAGAACGGCTCCACCTTCTGGGCAAATGTGGTTCTTACTGCAATTCGTGATCAAGACGGCAATCTGCGCGGCTTCGCCAAGCTGACCCGCGATCTGACCGAACGCAAACTCCAGGATCAGGTATTACATGGAAAAAACACCGAATTGGAGAGTGCCAAGTACGTGGCGGAAAAAGCCAACCTCGCCAAATCGGATTTTCTCTCCAGCATGAGTCATGAATTGCGCTCCCCGCTCAATGCAATCCTCGGTTTCGCCCAATTAATGGAGTCCGGTACACCGGAGCCAACGTCCACCCAGAAGGCCAGCATCAAACAGATTCTCAAGGCAGGATGGTATCTGCTGGAGATGATTAACGAAATCCTTGATCTCGCGTTGATCGAGTCCGGCAAGTTGCCGATGTCACTTGAACCCATGTCGGTGACCGAAATACTTCTCGATTGTCAGGCCATGATCGCACCACAGGCCAAAAAGAGCGGTATACGCATGAGCTTTCCTCTGCTCGATGGCCCTTGTTTTGTCTATGCAGACAAAACAAGAGTCAAGCAGATACTGATCAACTTACTGTCCAACGCGATCAAATACAACTGCGCCAAGGGAACGGTCAACGTAACATGCAGCACGACCTCAGCGAAGCGGATGCGTATCAGCGTGCGGGATACCGGTGAAGGTTTGGCCCCGGAAAAAATCTCACAACTCTTTCAACCCTTCAATCGCCTCGGACAGGAGGCCAGTGCCGAGGAAGGTACCGGCATCGGTCTGGTGGTGAGCAAGCGACTGGTCGAATTGATGGGGGGCGAAATCGGCGTTGAAAGCACTGTTGGAAAAGGAAGCGAGTTCTGGATCGAACTGGATTTGTCGGACGAACCATTACTCGATGTCGGTACAGACGAACCGCTTGCTCTGCTTCAAGTTCCTGCACAACATGGAACCGCGCTGCGCACCTTGCTATATGTGGAAGACAATCAGGCCAACATGCAATTGGTCGAGCAACTCATCCAGCGTCGTCCCGATATGCATTTGTTGAGGGCAGGAAATGGCACAACGGGCATTGCTCTGGCACGCATCCATCTGCCGGAAGTGATCCTGATGGACATCAACTTGCCCGGCATCAGCGGTATCCAGGCCCTGAAGATCCTGCGCGAAGATCCGGTCACGGCACACATTCCGGTGCTTGCCATCAGCGCCAATGCCATGCCCAGCGACATCAGGAAAGGCCTGGATGCGGGATTTGTTCGCTATCTGACCAAGCCAATCAAAGTTAACGAGTTCATGGAGGCTCTGGATATGGCGCTGGAATTGGCGGAAGCCGGATCAAGCCGCACTCTTGGCCCGGTATCGTCGTGATGATCGGTTCTGCAGACTTGCTCAAAGCTGATCTGATGAAAATGGCGCGTAGTTAATGTAGCTTGTCTGCAGATGACAAGATCACAGTAAGCATTCATGAAGGAAAATTGTATGGAGAGTACCGAAGAAATTCTTGATGCAAGCATTCTGATCGTCGACGATCAGGAAGCCAATGTGCAGTTGCTGGAACAAATGTTGAGCAAAGCCGGTTATCGGCATGTTTCGTCCACTACAGACCCGCAAGCCGTGTGCGCGTTGCATCGCACCAATTGTTATGACCTGATCCTGCTTGATTTGCAAATGCCCATCATGGATGGTTTTCAGGTAATGGAAGGCCTGAAAGAGATCGAAGCTGAAGGTTATGTTCCCATTCTGGTGATCACGGCACAACCGGCGCACAAGCTGCGCGCGCTTGCATCCGGGGCGAAGGATTTCGTATCGAAACCCCTGGACTTGGTCGAAGTCAAAACACGCATTCACAACATGCTGGAAGTGCGCTTGTTGTACAAACAGCGAGGAGAGTACAACCAGGTCCTGGAGCATACCGTGGAAGTACGGACTGCCGAATTGCGTGAAAGCGAAATGCGTTTTCGCCGCCTGACAGAGATGTCATCCGACTGGTATTGGGAACAGGATGAAAACGGTCAATTCACCAAGATTTTCGGCATGGTGCATGAAATGCTCGGAATCCAGTTTGACGGTGCGCAGTTGAAAACCAAGGATAATCATGCAGGCTACTTGAAAGAATCCGAGCGCAAGATACTTGAGGCGAAGTTGGCAGCCAGACTGCCATTCCAGGATTACGTCTACAGTCGGATTAATCTCGACGGTTCGCGCCAATACTTAATGGTGAGCGGGGAACCGATATTCGATTCCGCCGGCCGCTATACGGGCTACCGCGGGGTGGGCAGGGAAATAACAAAAACCTTGCTCTATTGTTGATTTGCAGCCACATATTTGCTCTGCCGGTCTGGCCACAACGCAATCACGGCAAAGACAAAATAGGCAACTAGCGCGTTTATTGCAGCAGCGTCGGGGGAGGTTGGTGGTGGGCCGAAGAAGATGTAACACTGAATGACCAACATGAGGATTCCGAAGATGGGCGGACCAAAGGGATCAGTATGCCCCAAGCGGCGTCCACAACCTGGACGGCAATGAAAAGAAGCCATATTGGAATTGCAGGGCGAACTGCTTTGATCGCGTAAGCAGGGCCATCGTGTGCGATGAACATCGCAAACTTCTCTCTGTCTGGACAGAAGCACCTGTCCCGGTATCAATCGGTCCTGCTATTCGCCTGCCACACTTTCGTACTTCCATGACACATGAATGCGGGTTCCTGCCCCTATCACTGAGTTCATCAAGTAGATACCGCCGGTAAGGCTTGCACGTTCTTTCATGCTCAGCAAGCCGAGTCCTCTATCCGAGCCTTTGCGTATAGTCACGCTTTCCGGATTGAATCCCGTACCGTTATCCTCGATAACCAGATGAAGCGCATCATCCGCCCGCCTGAGATTGAACTTGATCAGATCGGCTTTGGCATGTTTGATGATGTTGTTGCTGGCCTCCTGAACAATGCGGTAGATCGTGATCTTGAGCGACTCAGGTATATCGCGCTCTTCGATTTTGAAATCATTCTCCGTTCTTATGTGCGGACAGGCCGTTTCCAGCTCGCGAAAGAACCATGACAATGTGGGCAGAATTCCAAGGTCGTCGAGCATAGGGGGGCGCAGATCCATGGCAGCCTGGCGCACCTCATCAATTACTCCGTGAATTTTGCATTTCAGGTGCGCTAACGACTCGGTCATTTCACTGATCATGCCATTGGCAAGCAGTTTTTCCGTTTCCGCCAGGGTAAACCTGATCATGTTCAGCGACTGCCCGAGCCCATCATGCAGGTCTGAAGCAATTCGCTTGCGTTCATTTTCCTGAATTGTCAGCAGGTGGTTCGCCATCGTTCGCATTTTGGTTTGCGATGCACACCACGCGGTCTTCATTTTTGCGCATTCGGATTTATGCCCGCATATTTGAATGCGCGGAATTTTTTCAGTATGTTCCGCTTTATGCGTGGTGAACGGCTCTTTCAAGTACTTAATCGTGTCTGTGTACATGATTTCTCCCATGGAATACAGTTCATGACTCTGCCATCTCGAACATTGCAAAATACATATGCGCTGTACATTTGAAGCCAACACTGTAGACATCCATCTACAGTCGTGACGGATACTCTTACATATCCAAAGTGGCCACAATTGGGATAAGTACCTAGGGCAATCGGGAAAAGTAAATAGGGACAGTTTCCTAGGTAAATATACCTAGAAAAACGGGCGGTTTACGGTGCTGCAGGAATACCACCGTATATTACTTCAAATCAATTATTCGTCCAGCAGTGCCAATCTCTTTTGAACCAATTCGGCGATATTTTTGACGCCAAGTTTCCGCATGATACTGGCGCGGTGGACATCCACTGTCTTTGTGCTGATTCCGAGCTTGATGCTGATGACCTTGCTCGAACTCCCCGTCACGACGAATTCCATGATTTCCATCTCCCGGCTGGTCAGGCCCTCAAAGGCGTTGCGCAGACCGTCCTGTCTCAGATTGCTTGAACTGCTTTCCTGATTTGACTGCAGCGCAACACGCACCCGGTCCAGCAGATCCTGGGCCTTGAACGGCTTTTCGATAAAATCAAACGCACCTTGTTTCATGGCTCGCACCGCCAACGATACATCGCCATGCCCGGTGATGATGATCACAGGCATTTGAATACCCTGTTCCTTCAGATTCTCCAGCAGTTCCATCCCGTCCATGCCCGGCATACGAATATCCAGCAAAATACATCCTGACTGGGTCCGCAAATAAAATTCCAGGAATTCCTGCGCCGAGGCGAACATCCTGCAGGGAATTCTTTCCGTTTCCAGCAGACAGCAGATGGAGTCACGCATGGACTCATCGTCGTCGACTACCAGCACCAATGGTTGCAAGCAATTTTCGTTCACAAATCAGCTCCGACTGAAAGTGTAAAATTGAACTCGATGCCTTCATCTTCCTTTTGTTCCACCCAGATTTTGCCGCCATAGTTCTCAACCAGGGAGCGGCATATGGCCAGCCCCAGACCCAGTCCATCTTTTTTGGAGGTATGGAAAGCGTCGAATACCTTATCCATATCTTCTTCCGCAATTCCTTTGCCTGTATCGCTTATCTTGACCAGAACAGAACCGGATTCAATAGCGCTGGTAACAATATTCAATTCGCGCCGTGGTTGGTCGCACATTGAATCGATTGCATTCTTGATCAGGTTGATCAGCACTTGCTCAATTTCAATCTTGTTCGCCCGCACCGGCGGCAACGGGGAAACATGCAGCGTAACCTGGACCATGCTCTGCTGAAGTTCACGGTCCAGGAATTGAATACTGTCCCTGATCACCGAATTGATATCCAGCATGCTGCGTTCAAACTCCTTCTTGCTGATCAATTCCTTGAGGTGCTTGATGATTTGCCCGGCCCTTTCGGTCTGTGCATGAGCCAGCATGACCGTTCTTTGCAGGCGCGCTGAATCCCACCTTTCTTCTGCCATTCCACGCAGACAGGCACCAAGATAGGTGTTGGCTGAAGTCAGGGGCTGGCTCAACTCATGCGCCAGACCGGAGGCCATTTCGCCGGCGATGTTAAGACGGTCAATATGTTCCATTTCACCGCGTATTACTTCGTAAAGCTTCCTCCCGGTAAGGTCGATACAGGTACCGATAAATCCAAGATATTCTCCGCCCGCGGAAAAGCGCGGCACGCCCGAGTCCTCTATCCAGCGGAATACCCCATCGTGGCAGCGCAAACGATATTCCACCTTGAACGGCTGTTTGCTCAAAAAAGCATTGGCGTAGACGGCCTGAAAGTGCTTTCTGTCGTCAGCATGGATAACGTCTTGCCAACCGCAGCTTGGCTTCTGCTCTCGCGGCATGCCGGTAAATTCATACCATCTCTGATTGAAATAGTTGCAGCCCATGCAGCCCGTACAGTCCTCATGACCTTGGGCCTCCGCCATCCAGATCATGATAGGTGCACTGTCCGCCATCATGCGAAAACGTTGTTCACTTTCGAGCAGCCTGTTCTCCGCCAGTTTGCGCGCGGTGATGTCGCGCGCGATGCCGGTGACAAACCATTTGCCATTCACCTGCATGGCGGACAGGGAAAGCTCAATGGGGAACTCTGTGCCATCCTTGCGCAAGGACGTCAGTTCCAATGTTCTGCCTGCCGCCTCACTGTCACCGGGATTGGCAAAATGGGATAAGCCGTGCAGCGCTCTCTCATGATAACGGGGAGGTACCAGCAAATCCACCAGCTCACGGCCTAGCGCCTCTGCACTAGTAAAGCCGAATATCGTCTCCGCAGCGGGATTCCACTCCGAAATGGTCCCGCTCTCCCCTTCCATCATGAAGATGGCATCACGTGCAGTTTCAGTGGCCGCTCGCAGTCGGGCTTCACTTTCCAGCAGTGCAGCATCTTTGCGCTTGAGGTCGGTAATATCCACCACCGCGCCTATCAACCCACCCAGGCTACCGTCGTTGCGAAGGAAACTCGCTTTGTGAAATACCACATCGCGTATTTCGCCCGACGCCTTCTGGATCACCCATTCGTAAGTCTGCTTGCCGGGGCGCTCCAATAAATCGATATCCATCGCGTGGTACTTGTTAGCCACTTCGGGCGATGCCATATCAAACACGGATTTCCCGATGATTTGTGCCCGGCTTCTGTCCAACGCCTCCTCGAAGGCGTGATTGCATCCTTGATAGACCCCTTCGCGATCCTTGAAGAATATCGGAACCGGAACACTCTCCATCAGGGCTGTCTGGAATGTCAACTGCTCTCTCAGTTCGTGCTGCACCGCGCGCAATTGCTTGTTCAGCTCCATGGCGCTTATATCGGTCAATACAAGGTGCATCTCCGGGGGGGCATCTGCACTCTCCACGCGCAAACAATCGAGATGTGCGTGCAGCATTGAACCGTCACTGCGTTGCAGCGCGAGTTCAATCCCCGATTTTTCATCGTGGTTCATTACACTGATAAAAAAGCCGCGCCAGCGCTCACGGTCTTCCGGGCTGATCAGATGAGCAAAACGTTGTTGCAGTAACTTGTTGCGTTCCACCCCGAGCAGCGTGGTACCCGTAAGGTTGACCCTGGAGATTTGGCCTGCTGCCGTGAGGGTAAAATAGCCGACGGGAGAGAATTCGTACAGATTCACGTAGCGATCGCGCGATGCCTCCAGTGCAATCCGGGATGTCCGCAACTCTTCGTTCTGCATCTGCAGCTCGATCTGGTGCACCCGCAGTTCGTGCAGAACCTCCTCTGCGGATTGTGCAGGATCGTCTGTCGAAGGCGCGCGGGCAAGCTGCGTCTCGGCTTCGGCGCGCAGGTTGCCTGGTGTGTTCGGCCTTTTGCTCAGACTGCCTCCTTGCGATGCAAAGTTGTGGAAAGATATCGCCCGGCCTGTCATAAACGGGGCCCGGGGTAACGCAAGCCCAGCCGGCTGGCATGAAATTCACCCTTGCACCGGGCGCTTTGCAGATGACCGAATCCTACTCCGAATCGATGCTGATCAGGTTGCAGACGCGCCCGAAACCGTGTGACCTTGTTGCAAATCATCCTTCAGATTCGATCAAGCTGCGCACGCAGCATATTTCAAGTCAATGCTTACCCAGTAAGGCCATTCGTTTCTTAACGAGTTCAGCGATATTCCTGACATCAAGTTTTCGCATGATGCTGGCGCGGTGGGTATCCACAGTTTTTGTGCTGATTCCAAGTTTTATGCCAATAAGCTTGCTCGTACTCCCTGCCGCGACGAGTTCCATGATTTCCGTCTCCCGGCTGGTCAGGGCATCGAACATGTTGCGCAAATCATATTGTTTCAGACTGCTTGCGCTATTTTCCTGAATTGATTCCAGGGCGCATTGCACCCGGTCCAGCAGCACCTGGGCCTTGAACGGTTTTTCGATAAAATCCAACGCACCTTGTTTCATGGCTCGCACCGCCAGCGGCACATCACCATGCCCGGAGATGATGATCACAGGCATTTGAATGCCCTGTTCCTTCAGATTCTCCAGCAGTTCCATCCCGTCCATGCCCGGCATACGGATATCCAGCAAAATACATCCCACTCTGGGCACCGCGCAGAATTCAAGGAAGTCATTTGCGGAGGCAAACAACCTGCACGAAAGATGTTCAGATTCCAACAGGCAACTCAGGGAGTCGCGCATCGCTTCATCGTCGTCAACCACCAGCACCTGGGGCTGCAAGTATATTTCGCTCATGAAATTTCCCCGACGGCAATTGTAAAATTGAACTCGATGCCCTTATCTTCCTTTTGTTCCACCCATATTTTTCCGCCATAGTTCTCAACCATGGAGCGACATATGGCCAGCCCCAGACCCAGTCCATCTTTTTTGGAGGTATGGAAAGCGTCGAATACCTTATCCATATCTGCGTCGGCAATTCCTTTGCCCGTATCGCTGACCTTGACCAGAACAGAACCGGATTCAATAGCGCTGGTAATAATATTCAATTCGCGCCGTGGTTGGTCGCACATGGAATCGATCGCATTCTTGATCAAGTTGATCAGCACTTGCTCGATTTCAATCTTGTTTGCCCGCACCGGCGGCAACGGGGAAACATTCAGCGTAACCATGACCATGCTCTGCCGAAGTTCATGATCCATGAATTGAATGCTGTCCCTGATCACCGCATTGATATCCAGCATGCTGCGTTCAAACTCCTTCTTGCTGATCAATTCCTTGAGGTGCTTGATGATTTGCCCCGCCCTTTCGGTCTGTGCATGGGCCAGCGTGACCGTTCTTTGCAGGCGCGCTGAATCCCACCTTTCTTCTGCCATGCCGCGCAGACAGGCACTCAGATAAGTGTTGGCGGAGGCTAGGGGCTGGCTCAATTCATGCGCCAGACCGGAGGCCATTTCGCCGGCGATGTTAAGACGGTCCGTATGTTCCATTTCACCGCGCAATACTTCGAACAGTCTTCTCCCCGTGAAGTCGATACAGGTGCCGATAAATCCAAGATATTCTCCGTCGGCGGAAAAGCGCAGCACGCCCGAATCCTCTATCCAGCGGAATACCCCGTCGTGGCAGCGCAAACGATATTCCACCTTGAACGGCTGTTTGCTCTCGAAAGCATTGGCGTAGACGTCCTGACAGTGCTGTCTGTCGTTCGCATGGATCAAGTCCCGCCAATCGTAGCTTGGCTTCTGTTCCCGCGGCATGCCGGTAAATTCGTACCATTTCTGATTGAAATAGTTGCAGCCCGGATAGTCCTGATTAGCTTGCGCGTCCGCCATCCAGATCATGATGGGTGCGCTGTCGGCCATGGTACGGAAACGGGCCTCGCTTTCGAGCAGCTTATTCTCAACCAGCTTGCGTGCGGTGATGTCAAACATCGTCGCCCTGCTCATCACGTATCGTCCGTCACTGTCGTAGATTGCCGATGCGTTCAGGAGTACGGGAAAGCTCGTGCCGTCTTTGCGGAGCAGTTCATACTCCACGTCGTGGATATATCCTCTATCTTTGAATCCGGAATAGTTGATCTGAAATGCCTGCTGGCTAGCAAGCGTAAGCAAATTCTTGAAACGCATCTTTCCGACTATCTCATCCCGCGTGTAGCCCAGCCAGCCGAGTTCGGTATTGTTGACCTGGATAATAACGCCGTCTTCATCCAGCGATTGGTAACCGCACGGTGCATTGCTATACAAATCCTCGATCAGCTTTGCGGATCTGCGAAGTGCTGTCTGGCCCCGATACCAGAACAGCATGATCAGCGCGCCAATTGCGGCAAAAGCGATACCCATGCCCAAAGACAGTTGTTTTAGCCGGGTGAAGGGCGCAAGCATTTCTTCCCGGTCCACCTTGCTCACCACAAACCAGGATGTGCCCGGAACCGGACGCATTTCCGCAACGACCCGGACTCCGCGGTAGTCAATTCCATCCGCCGTGCCAAATTGACCCAATACGGCCAGCGCGGACGGCGAATTGGGCGCATCCAGCGGGTTGCGCAGCGTAAGCACCGCACCGCTTCTGTAGCGCAGTTCGCTGAGGTACCGAACATTGTTACCCTCTTTCCGCACGAGCAGCGTTTCAGCGCTTGCATCTGCTCTGGGCCACGACAGAATGGTCGGGTAAAGAAACAGGTTGGGGTCAATCTGCAGCACCACAGCGCCCACTGCCCGGTTGTGATATTTTCCAGCCACGATGAGTGGTGCGATCAGGTCAATGCTGATTCCCTTGTCGCCGTGGCTATTGCGGTGAATGTCGTAGAACAATACCTCGCGCGTGTTCATGGCTTGCAGTGCCAATCTTGCTTCTTCCGTGTCAATAGCGGTTTTGCCCGTGGGAGATATCCTGACTGCGCCGTGATTGTCCAGCAACAATATCGACGTGTAGTCGCTGACGATCCGCACTTCGTCCAGCATTTTCCTCATCTGTTGCATGCGCTCATCAGGCACCGCCCCTGCCTGCAGCCATTGACCGAATTCCTGCGCCAGGATCGAATTACGGGAAAGGGTTTCTCCAACACGTATCTGGTTGTTGCGCCAAGCCGTGATCTGACCGGCTTTTGCGTCGGATATGGACCCAAGCTCTTCAAGCTCTTCGTATTCGAATATTCCTTCAATCTGCTGAAAAACGTAGAAGCCTGCATAGGCGACAAGCAGGGCAAACACCGCGATCGCAAGCATAGGCTGGTAGAGGGAGAATTCCCTTCTGGATGTGGCTGGAGTGCTCGCAGCGGCCGGAGTCATCGCCTGACTTTCAACTCAACAGTGGCCATCATGCAGAAGCAGGTGAAATATTCTTGCATAACACAAGCGCCCCTTCGCCCTCATCAGGATGGTTTAGACCGCACTAGTATATTTTTTTACGGTTCTTATGGTTTTTTCTGGTTTGCGGAGTAGACCCTATTGTGTGATTTGGCGTCAAGCGGCCATTGGCTTTAATCGCAGAAGGAAGAGGGTCTTTCACAGTAAATCCGCTCCAGCAGAATACAACGTGCTGAAACCGCCTTGATTGGCGGTCCCGACAGCACCCTGCATATTCAGGGAATGATCCAGCCTGATTCGGCAACCAGCTTGTCACTTGCCTTGTCGGCAAAACGCACGATGTAGCCGCCTTTTGAGGCAAAGCGCTGTGTAGGCCCCAGGCTCAGGCGCGGATAGATGGTCGTGCCCTCACCTTTATTCAACACGGGCTTCGCTGATTCGCCTGCGCCGGGCATATCGACTTTGACCCGGGCCAACGCGCTCACGGCCGGTTGTCTCAAGGTATTGCGCGACCAGTTTTCTCCCTCGGCCCTGCTGTTCTCCCGTCGGTTGATCATGCTTTCGCCGCGTTCCAGCAGGTAATCGCGATGGAGGTTGTTCAGCATTTCCGCCAGCGTGTCGCTGAGGTAGTTGACCGAAAAATAGATTTCCGATTGCAACGGTTCATCCAGCAGCGGCAGATTGCGCAGCTTCAGCCACTGGTGAAAATAGGACAGGTTGGCCTCGCGCTGTTCCGGCAACTCATAGGGATAAACCAGATGCGCATTACTCTTCCATGACAGCGGAAACGAGTTCAGCCTGGCGGCAGCCAGCCGTGCGGAAAAATAGGCATCGCCAACCGGCCGCACTTTATCCAGCATGTCCAGATCAGCGGGGCGCAACCAGAACATGACTGCATCCTTGTCCTGAATTTCCGCCACCGCGAGGCGCAATGCGTTTGGTGATTCATCGCCAAGCACGCAGTTCTCGACTTCTATACCGGAGCCGGCCAGGGCGTGCGACAAAGCCTGCGCGGCGCCGCGCCCCACAGGTTCATTCCGGTACACCTGCACCAGTCTACGGGGTTGCGGCCCCTCCTTAGTTAACAAATGTCTGGCCAGCACATTCGCTTCCAGCATCACTCCCTGGGAAAAATAGACCGGATAGAATTCCTGCGCTGATGGTGGCAGATCGACACTGGGAAACCAGCACGGCACCTGCTCGCGTTCGCAGAAATCATGTACCGGCTCCCAGGTACTGCTCGACAGACCCGAGACCAGCGCAAATACCGGCTGCAGGCGATAGTGCTCTTCCAGTTGCATCCTCCATGCGTCGGGTGGCCCTACCATATCCCACACGTCCAGTTCCCATTTGCGTTCGGTTCCCAGAATCATCTCCGCCGGACTCACCATATGTCGCCGTCCGCCCGCCTGGCCCGCCGTTACGGTGCTGCCATTTTTCTGGGCGAAGGCCGAGCGCAGCATGTCTATCAATATCCTCCTGCGCTCAGGCGCAACATCGGGCGTGACGACAGTGGCAAAGTGGATCGTCGCAGCCGTAACACCAGGCGACCATTGCCGCGAGAGCTGCTTGAGATAAGCGGTCAACGCATGCATTTCGCGCTCGTCCAACCGATAGCGCGGCATGGCAAAATTCATCTCGCGACCACTGTTGTTCACACCCAATCTGATGGCTTTGGCCAGTGTCTTGTCGGTGTAGGGATCGTGCTTCTGATTCCATTTCTTGCCGCTGCGCGGGTCCATGGTTGCGATGACCTTGTCGCCGAAACCATACAGGGCATTGCCGGTGATGGGCGGCACCTCAATGTTCCCTTCGACTGATCCCATGCCGCTGCGCCGGTGACAGTTGGCGCAGGCGGCATCAGTGCTGGCGAGCGCTTTGCTGTCCTTGCGCAGGCCTGTGATTGGCGTACCGGAAGGTAATACTCCTTCCTGATAAATACGCCTGCCGATCTCAATATCGCTGATCGATGCGTCCTGTTGCGAAGCCAGAACAGGGAGTGTCAATGCGGTGCCGAGCAGTAATAATATTGCGCTGCCCATTCTTGATCGTCCAATATCCAGCATGTCACTCCCCTTTATTATTCAGCAATGCAACTTATGTCACCGATGCCTCAACCCATCCTACAATCAGCTATGCAGGGTGCACCCAATTGGTGCGCAAGCGCACTCTTCACAACTGCACAACAGCTGAGGACTATTTGATGTCGAGCAGTGCCACTTCAAAAACGAGCGTCTCGTTCGGCCCGATATCACTGCCCACTCCGCGCGAACCGTAAGCAAGTTGAGATGGAATGAATATCTGCCATTTGGAACCGACAGGCATGAGCTTCACAGCTTCTTTCCAGCCGGCGGTCAGCATTTCAACTTTCAGAGTCGCCGGTTTGCCGGATTCTGTGCCGTCAAATTCGGTGCCGTTCAGGAGTGTGCCGTGGTACTCACATTCAACCGTGTCGCTATCCATGGGTTTCTTGCCGCTCCCCGCCTTGAGTATCTTGTACTGCACGCCACTCGGCAGGGTTACCACGCCGTCTTTGGCCTTGTTTTCGGCCAGGAATGCATCCCCCTTCTTTTTGTTTTCTTCCGCTGCAGTCTGATGATGAATCATCGCCTTCCGCCGTAGTTCTCCCTGAAATGAATTCATCACCTGACGCAGATCCTTTTCCGGGATCAGCAGCTTTTCACCGGAAAGGCCGTCTTTCATGCCCTTGATCAAAAGCTCCATGTCGAACTCGACATCGTCCTTCTTGAAGCTTTTTGCAATATTCACTCCGATGCCGTAGCTCACCACATCCTTCTGCGTCTTGAGAATCTGCATTTCACCCGCGCTTGCCTGGGACACCATCAGTCCCAGGCCCATTACTGTTATCCATTTGCGCATCTTGAATTCTCCTGATCGATTCCGATTATTGATCTTTCCATAAATCATGACACGTGCCTTCCCTCATCCCCACCCTTACACCCGCCAAGGGTACGCCGGTGGGTTCCCCGTTGCTACGCAACGACCCTCCCGCAGTCCCAGAGGGAGAAGGGCTTTGCATCCCTCTCCCTCTGGGAGAGGGACTGAGGGTGAGGGAAATAGCGTGATGCGAGACTTTTGTCATGTATTTTGGAAAGTTCAATAATCCGGTTATTGGCCTTGTTGCGCTTTGGCGGCCCTGTCGGCGGCATCTTTCTCTACAACCGCCGATCGCTTTTGGGTAATGGCCGCATTATTTTCAATGCGCTTTTCCACATTCGCCCGATTGATCTTGTCGTGATACGGCTTGACCGCGATTCTCGGTGCAGGCGGCGTGGGAACGACTTTCGCATCTTCCGCCGCCGGGGCTGCAGCCCCGGCATCAGCCTGCACGGCATTTGCCGTACCGCCAGTCGAGGCAGGCGCTGCTGCCCCTGCAGCCACCTGCGTGAGAACACTGCCGCTCCCGCCTGTCGGCGAGGCGGGGACTGCCCCCCCCGCTGCCGCCGCGGTGGTCTCCGTCACTTCGGCCGGATTCGCAACATCGTCCTCCGCCGCTGCGCTGCACATCCAGGCCAGCGCCACACCACAACAAACGAATTTCGCAATTGATTTCATTTCTATCTCCTAAAAGTTAATGTCAACTACCAGCAAACTACAGTCCTGTGCCACTCAAGCTGACCGACTGGGTTCCTACCGCATCCAGAACATTCACTGTCGCGGACTTGGCGCCTACCCCGTTCGGCGTGAACTTCACGCTGATCGTGCAGCTAGCACCTGCTGCCAGACTGGTACCGCAGGTATTGGTCTGCGCGAAGACAAAGGGATTGGTGCCTCCCATGGTGATGCTGGTAATTGCCATTGCGGTGGTACCCGTGTTGGTCAAAGTTGCGACCTGTGCTGCACTGACTGACCAGGTTGTCACCGATCCGAACGCCAGCGATGCCGGAGTCAGCGTGGCCGTTGCTGGTGTTCCAGCCGTTGCGCCTGTACCGCTCAGTGCAACCGTCTGGGTTCCTGCCCCATCCACCACATTCAGTGTCGCGGACTTGGCTCCCACGCCGTTAGGCGTGAACTTCACGCTGATCGTGCAATTCGCACCTGCTGCCAGACTCGTACCGCAGGTATTGGTCTGCGAGAAAACGAAGGGGTTGGCGCCTCCGATGCTGACGCCGGTCATCGGCAGTGCTGTGGTACCGGTGTTGGTCAATGTCGCGACCTGCGCCGGGCTGACTGCCCAGACTGTCAGCGTGCCGAATGCCAGCGATCCCGGTGTCAAAGTGACTGTTGCCGGTACTGCTGCAGCGCCTCCCGTACCGCTCAAGGCAAGGCTCTGGGTTCCCAACGCATCCACCACATTCAATACTGCAGACTTGGCTCCGGTACCGTTTGGTGTGAACGTCACGTTGATCGCGCAACTCGCACCTGCTGCCAGGCTGGTACCGCAATTATTGGTCTGCGCAAAGACAAAGGGATTGGTTCCTCCCATGCTGACGCCGGTAATGGCCAGTGCTGTACCTCCGGTGTTGGTCAATGTCGCCACTTGCGGTGCGCTGGCAGACCATACGGCCACCGAACCGAACGCGAGCGGTGTTGCCGGTGTCAGTGTAGCGACCGCCGGCGTTGCCGTTGCACCCGTTCCGTTCAGGACAACCGTCTGTGTACCTGCCGCATCGACTACCGTCAGTGTTGCCGTCTTGGCACCGATAGTCGCCGGTGTGAAGGTCACGCTGATCGCGCAGGTGCCTGTTGCTCCGGCAACCAGGGTCGCCGGCAGAACGCCGCAGGTATTGGTCTGCGCAAATTCAGTCGCGTTGGCACCGCTGATCGCGATACTGGTGACTGACAGTGGGCCGAGCCCGGTATTGGCCAGCGTCACGACTTGTGCAGCGCTGGCAATTGCAGGCGCCTGGGCCGCAAACGTAAGCGGTGCGGGCGTCAACGAAGCCGTAGGACCTTGCGCGCTGCCACTCAGACCTGCTGTTTTCGCACCGGCTGAAGTTGCAACATTAAGCGTTGCCGAGTTGGGTCCGGCTACGGTCGGTGTATAGGTCACACTGATCGTACAAACTGCTGCTGCTGCCAGTGTTGCCGGACTAACCGGGCAACCGTTCGCGGCTGTAAAGTTTGCCGCGTTCGCACCCGTGATCGTGACGCTGGTGACCGTGATCGGACTGCTACCCGTGTTGGTCAGCGTCGCCAACTGGGCTACGCTGGTTGTTCCCAACTGCTGGGTCGCATAGGCCAGCTGCATCGGCGACGACGGATTCAATGTTGCCGAAGCCGTTGCAGCCAAACCGCTCAGCGCAATCGTTTGCGTTCCTGCTGCATCGACCACAGTCAGCGTTGCCGTCTTGGAACCTACCGTGGTCGGCGTGAACGTCACGCTGATTGTGCAGGTACCCGTTGCACCGACGGCCAGAGTGGCCGGCAGAGCTCCACAGGTATTGGTCTGTGCAAACTCCGTCGCGTTGGTACCGCTGATCGCGATACTGGTGACAGAGAGCGGCAAGGCTCCGGTATTGGTGAGCGTTGCCACTTGTGCCGCACTGGCAACTGCCAGGGGTTGAGCCGGGAATGCAAGCGGAGTAATCGGCGTCAATGTGGCGCCAGCTCCTTGCCCGGTTCCACTCAACGCTGCTGTCATCGGACCCGCTGAAGTCGCGACAGTCAACATCGCAGCCGATGCCCCTGCTGCTGCTGGCTTGAATATCACACTGATGGCACAACTCGCTGCTGGTGCCAGAGTAGCCGGGCTCACCGGACAAGTATTTGTCTGAGTGTAGTCAGCCGCGTTCAGACCACTGATCGTGAAGCCTGTGATCGTGAGCGCTGTAACTCCCTTGTTGGGCAGGGTCAACACTTGAGCGACGCTTGCCGTACCAACCGGCAGGGCTGCGAACGTCAGCACGGAAGGTGTCAAGCCGCCCGGTTGTTGCACCAGTGTTGCCGTGTTGGACGGTATTGAATCACCCGCCGCGTTGTACGCAATCACGCGGTACGAATAATCCGTGAGTGCCGCCAGCACGGTCGTATCGGTATAGGTGGTCGCATTCGCCAGCACAGTTCCAAGGACCGTAAAGGCACCATAGTTGGCCGCACGCTCGATACGGAAACCGATCTCGTTTTGCGGATTGCCAGGCGTCGTAAGTGCCGCTGCCGGTGTCGGATCTGTCCAGTTAAGGACGCCCGCTGCAAGCGTCAGGCCAGTGGGCGCAGGCGGTGCGATTGCGTTGGACTTGAAAACAAACGGCCGCATGAAGTCATTCTCTTCATGTCCCAGGATGTGGCAGTGCCACACGTATTCCCAGCCATAGTTGGTTGTCGCGTTGGTCACGACCGCGGGTGTTCCCGTGGCGGGGTTAACCTGGGTGAAACCTGTTGCAACACCCAGCGGTTGACTCGGGTCCATGGCGCGAATGCTGTTGGGACAACCGAACGGAACGACAGGTGCCTTTGCCCTGACCGCAATAATGACGTCTTCCAGCGGATTCATGCGGACGGTATCTTTCCAGCCGAGTTCATTGGGATCGGCCGGTTTGACGGTGCCGTCCCAACCTACGCGGTTGATCAGTTGCACATTGACCAGGTGGAAGTGGACCGGATGGCTATCCACGCCGTTGTGCGTGATCTTCCAGATCTGGGTTTCGCCATCGGCAATCGACTCGGTGACCGGATCGACGTATCCCAATGGAATCGTGGTTGCAGTCAACGAGGTGGTGAATGGCAATTCGACACCCAGTGTCGCATTCATGCGACCGTAATTCGGATCGAACAATTCCTGGATGGCTTTGTTCAAAACCGGCAGCGTGGTCAACAAACCCGTGGCCGGATTGACAAAGGTAAAGTTGGGGATGGTCGATGAACCGGTATTGATGTTCCCATAGACATCGGTATAAGTCGCGCCCCACAATCCGTTGTAGGCAGATTCGCCCACGCTGGGTTTGGGTTGGCTTGCCGCATAAGCGGTCGGCAAGGCGGCTTGCAATGCAGTCAATGTCGGATTCTTGATGTTGGGGTTTGGATCTCGTGTGTAGGCTGCCCTCACGCAAGTTGCGCTGGGGGTGCCTGCAATCACGAACTGCATGACGGTGCGAGTGCTGGGACCGTAGCCCGGCAAAGGAGTCGGTGCTCCTCCAACGGAAGTCTGATCCGGCATGCCGGTGTAGTAATCGATACGCGGATCGAATCCCGGAACCGGAGCGGGCGCATCGTTATAAAGAATCAGTTTGGCTCCCGCGCAATATCCGGAAAAGTCGATCACGGCATCGGCACGTTCAGCCGGCCCCATCAACAATCCATGCGTGCCGACATTCAATACCGTGACACTTCTGCGGTTGTAGTCGTAGCCAACAGGGGTGGCTGGAATCACCGCGGGCGCAGGCAGGAGACCACCTTCGTTGCCGATCTGGACGATGTCCGGACCTGCAGTAAGCGGATCGGGTACACCGCCGGCTCTTCCATCTGTCGGCCAGGTTGCAGGCCACGCGGCATTCACTGCAGCGGGAACCATTTTGACCTCAGTATTTATGCTGGCCACAGCGGTGGCTCCCTTGCCGGTCACATCCGTGAAGCTGACGGTAGGTGCGGACGTATATCCGGTACCCGGGTTAGTTACGTTAACTGCGGTGATGACACCTGCGGCGACTGTTGCTGTTGCCGTCGCACCGGTGCCGCCTCCGCCCGTGAAGACGACAGCAGGCGTAGCGGAATAACCCGTCCCACCGGTGGTTACGCCGATGCTCAATGGTTCTGCCTCAAACAGGCTGAGATTGACCATCCTGTCATTTCCGGCGTTCAGGATGCGGAAACGATAGGCTTGCGGCGACACGGTGAGGGTTGGATAAGCAGTACCGTTAACCACCGGGGTGTCCATAAACGCTTCTGCCACAGCAGATGGACTGCCTGGGTCACCAGTGGGTAACAGCAATGGTGCGGGAAACACCGGCCAGAACCAGGGACCATAGTCCCAGCGCCCGACCGGATTTGTACCATTGAACGAATTGGGATCCTGGTTGGTTTCATACACGTGCGGGAACCACAGGTCGCCCGGTTGTCCCCAACGCAGCGTGCTCCATTTCGCATCCTGTTGAATGATGTCCTGCGGTACGAAAGTCTTGTCCTGAATCACCAAGGGTATCTGGGTGGCGGGTATTGTCTTCGCAGTCACCAGTCCTTGCTCCACTGGATCGGATAGCAGGTAACCTGCCGCCATGCCACCGTACACATTGAGCCGTGTCAGTCCGACCGAGTGATCGTGGTAAAACATCAGGCGCGCACTCAGATTATTGGGAAAATACAGTGTGCCGGAACCGGGACCGGGATCAGGCATGTCGGGCACATTCTGGAAACTCACGCCTTTGGCGTAGGGCGTCACTTCCCCAACGGGCGCGGTCCATTGATGCGGCGTGCCGTCGCTGATCCACGGCGTATCGCCGCCGTGCAAGTGAATCATGGCGCGATTTTGGGTGTAACTGTTGATGCCATCCGGGCCGAGACCGGCGCCGACCAGTGTCGTATCCACAGGCAGGAACAAGTCGCCGCCATGTGAATTCGTGATGGGGTCGTAATGGCCTTTGGGAAGCAGATTGGTATATTTGATGCGCACCGCCACGCCGCGATTGGCACTGATCAGTGGGCCCAGATAATGCGGATTGTCCACCGCAAAGACCTGCTTGCCGGTCGCATCCAGAATCGGGGTGACGCCGCCCGGATAGGTCAGCGCGATGTGCTTGCTGGTGGCAGCGTTCGTCAGCGTCTCCAATTGCACGTAACCGCGCAATTGGGTGGCCTTGGGCAAGTCGCTATGCATCTTCTCGGCATATTCGACGATACCGATTTCGTAATAGTCCGAACCCGGATAAGTCGTTTTGTCGGCGACTGCAACCGGAATGTACTGACCAAGATTATTCGCAACGCCCAGGCCGGGGAGCGTATCGACAAACTTGCGCAGCGCAGTTCCGGTATTGACCGTTGCTCCTGCAACTGCTGTAGGGGACAGATCCGGCCTTAACCCGGATGGGCTGTTGGCATAATAGGTGGGGACATTAATGGGAGCCCCGGTTTTGTTGGTGCTTTTGCCCCAACCGGCTCCTGCATAAGCAGGATTGACGGAAGTCATGGTTACGGTTGCGACCACCACCGCGGCGGTTAGCTTCTGGAATAAATCGAATCTGCTTTGCATATTGACATCCCCCTTCGAGAATATTTTTTTCTTCCGCACGCGCTACCCCGATTGCAGTAATTCGTGTCCCGGTGTTGCGACTGAAATGAAATTGACGGTTCTAGTGACGGTGCGAATTATTGCGACCACAGCCAATTAAAGCTCTAAGGCGATACCCTACTAATTGCAGCGGGTCTGACCGCATTCTGCGCGGGCAATCGGCATCAGCAGAATTGAATGCCACAACCTCCATAAAGCCCGCCAATAGTGGGCAGCGCCCACCTCAGGGGAAACGAAGCAAAATGGAAAGAGGTGATCGCATTGAATAGAACACGAGCTTCGTCAAGTAAGCAAAAGGCGGTAAGTCTGCTTGTCGGCAAATACAGAATCAGCGGTGTCGTTTACTTAATGGTGAAACGAGATGCGAGATGGGGAATGAAAAGGATGAAGCGAAACCAACATGAAGATGGCGATTGCAAGTGTTGATCCTTCCGTAATTCATTACACGAATTTTATGATTGCCGTCATTACGGCGCTGCGTGTGTTGTTGGGGCTTTAGCCCCTTACAACCACGGCGTACCCCTTGCGGGCGAAGGCCGGAATGACGGAATGACATCAGTACACGTTCTTTCCCGAGAACCCCACCAGAAGTGTTCTGAAAACGATAACGATATCCAGCCACAACGACCAATTTCTAACGTAGGTCAAATCGAAATCCACACGCTTTTGCATCTTCTCCAGAGTGTCCGTCTCGCCGCGCCAGCCATTGACCTGTGCCCACCCGGTAATTCCCGGCTTGACCTTGTGGCGCAGCATGTAGCCGTATATCAGGCGGCGATATTGTTCGTTATGACTTACTGCATGCGGTCGCGGCCCGACAATCGACATTCCGCCTTGCAGCACATTGATGAACTGCGGCAATTCGTCCAGAGATGTTGAGCGCAGAAATGCGCCAAACCGGGTGACGCGCGGATCGTTCTTTGTTGCCTGCGATACCTGCGCCCCATTCTCACACACGCTCATGCTGCGAAATTTCCACACATCGATCACTTCGCCATTCAGGCCGTAGCGTCGTTGTTTGAAAATGACCGGCCCCGGTGAGGTCAACTTGACGCCCAGGGCAATCAACAGCATGAGCGGCGCCACCAACAGCAAGATCAGGCTGCCCAGTACCAGATCCTCGGCGCGTTTCAACCAGCCATCCACGCCCAGGAAGGGGCTTTCGAACACGCCCACAATGGGAATTCCATTCATGCTCAACCAGCGCGCATGCAACAGGTCGAATACAAAATAATCGGGAACGACATATACCGATGCCGTGGTGTCGGCCAGACTGGTGATGAGTTGCGAAATGCATTTGTCGTCTTGCATCGGTAGCGTGATATAGACGTAGTCGACCTTGCCAGTCCGGGAATCTTCGACCAGGCTGGACAAGTTGCCTCGTACTGATAGCCCGGCCGCAGGCTGCCCATCTTGCGCATGATCGTCATAGACACCGACAACTCTTAATCCCAGCCAGGGAGCGGCCTCTACCATTTTCGACATCTTTTGCGCCAGACTTCCTGCACCGGCAAATGCCAGGGTGCGCGTATTGCGGCCGCTCCTGCGTAGATCGCGAATCACCAGGCGCACGAAGAAGCGCAAGCTCACCAGTAATACCGGTGTCAGCACCATCCACAACATGATCACGCGACGCGAGAATAACTCTGATGTCTTGGTCAGAAACGCCAGAATGACGAGCGAACAGGCAACTGCAAACCACACCCAGAGTGCATGCTTGATTTCATGGCGCATCAAATCCAGACGCCACGAGGTATACAGCCCCTTTATTTCGGCAACGAGCAGGAACAACACCATTGCCCATGATGCCGCCAATGTGTAGGGATCGTGCAATGGGATATCCAGTAGCCACCCGCATAATTGCAGCGCTGCAAATACCAGCAGGCAATCCGAAGCACGGTAAACAAGAATCAGGCTTGAGCTTTGCGGCCTGATCAATCCGCTTAATGTATTTATCATTTCCATCTCCATTCCGACTGAGCCATGCAATATTTAAATGGAGACAAGCACAACAATCCGGCTGAATTGTGCCCATCCGTCTGAGCATCAATTTATCGCAGCAGTTGATCAATAGCTCTGCGAGCACAACTGCATTTGCATGCAATGCGCTACCGTAATTCGGGATGGGTAAATATGTACTGATGAAATCACCAGCTACATTTTCATACCGGAAAACATTTTCCGGAATCAGCAAAAGTATGTAGGCAGGGATATTGCTGATCGCAATGCAGATTTCGTAGGTCGGGTTAGCGTAGCGTAACCCGACCTACAATATTGCGTTGACTGCAGGGAGTGCAATTCAACAAGCTATAGAGAGGTGTGACGGAATATTTGGCGTCTGTATCTGATAGTCGTCGCTACTGTTTGACTATCTTTCACCCGACACCGACTCCCGTCACACAAAGATGACGAGTTTATTTCTTGTCTGGCAAAGAGCCCATATCGATGACAAAACGGTATTTCACGTCATTTCTCACCAGACGGTCATAGGCTTCATTGATTTTCTGGATAGGAATGAGTTCGATATCGGAAGTAATGTCATGCGTGCCGCAAAAATCCAGCATTTCCTGGGTTTCCCTGATGCCGCCAATGAGGGAACCGCTGAAATTGCGTCGACCGAAGATCAGGCTTCCGACCTGGACTGCCAGCGGTTCCGCGGGTACACCGACTTGCGTGAGCGTACCGTCGCGTCTCAGCAACACCAGATAGGCGTTAATGTCATGCTGTGCTGCCACGGTATCAAGGATGAAATGAAAACTGTTGAGATGCTTCTTCATTTCCTCATCGCTCTTTGAAAAGACGACCTCATCGGCACCGAGCCGCAATGCATCCTTGACCTTGTTCTGCGAGGTTGTGAAAACCACCACGTGCGCGCCGAAAGCCTTGGCCAGTTTTACCCCCATGTGACCCAGCCCGCCAAGCCCGACAACGCCGACTTTCTGGCCTTTGGTTACCTTGTTGTGGCGCAAGGGAGAGTAGGTAGTGATACCGGCACACAGCAGGGGCGCTGCAGCGGCAGGATCCAGATTTTTCGGCACCTGCAAAACAAATGCTTCATCCACAACGATGTTGCTTGAATAGCCGCCGTAGGTCATGCCGCCGGATTGTTTGTCGGGTGCATTGTAGGTAAAGGTCGCGCCCTTTTCGCAGAATTGTTCCTGGTCGTCCTTGCAGTTTTCACAAGTACGGCAGGAATCCACCATGCAACCGACCCCAACGATGTCGCCCTGCTTGAATTTCTTCACGCGCGTCCCGACCTTCAGCACTCGTCCGATGATTTCGTGACCGGGCACGCAAGGGTAGGTTGTGCCTTTCCATTCGTTGCGTGCAATATGGACGTCAGTGTGGCAGACACCGCAAAATAGAATCTCGATCTGCACATCGTGCGCCCCCGGTTCGCGGCGTTGAATGCTGAATGGCGCCAGCGGCGTCGTGGCGCTTTGTACTGCATAGGCATTGGTTTTCATATTTTGTTCCCCCTCCAAGTGCTTCAATGACCGGGCTGCGGACCGGCCAACTCCGGAATCGTTGCGCCAACGTTATGACGCTTTGAGAAGCAAAGTTCAGGACAGTTTCACCACCATCTTGCCCCGGTTTTCTCCCTGGAACAAACCGATGAAGGCATCCACGGCTTTATCGATCCCTGCCACTACTGTCTCTGTGTGTTTCAGCTTTCCCTCGCGGAAATATCCGCCCACTTCCTTCTCGAATTCATTCTGCCGATCCAGCCAATCCATCACGATCAATCCCTTCATCGTCAAACGTTTGGTGGTCATGTTGAACAGGTTGGCCGGGCCGGGTTGCGGCTTGGTATTGTTGTAGCTGGAAATTCCGCCACACGCGATGATCCGCCCATGCAGCCGCAAGGCAGAGAGCGCAGCTTCGAGAGATTCACCCCCTACATTGTCGAAATACACATCGATTCCGTCCGGCGCAACCAAGTTGAGTTGCTCGAGTACCGGACCGGTTTTGTAATTGAATGCAGCATCGAATCCGCATTCTTCCAGCAGGAATTTGACCTTTTCCACTGAGCCGGCAGATCCGATGACTTTACAGCCTCTCAATTTCGCCAGTTGTCCCGCAACACTGCCCACCGCACCGGCTGCGCCGGAAATGTAGATGACCTCGCCGGCCTTGACCTCTACCAGATTCAATCCGGCCCAAGCCGTCAAACCCGTCATGCCCAGGGTACCCAGATAAACCGAAAGCGGTTGAACCGCACGACTGACCGGGTGTAATTCCTTCGGTGACGCGATAAAGTATTCCCGCCAGCCGAAGCTGGAAGTAACGACGTCACCTGCTTTGAATTCCTTTGCGCGTGACTCGACAACCTCACCCACCGCTCCGCCTTCAAGTGTCTTGCCTATCTCGAATGGCGGCACATAGGATTTTCCTTCGTTCATGCGGCCACGCATATAGGGATCTACCGACATGAATAGATTGCGAACCAGTACCTGGTTATCCTGCAGCGGCGGCAGTTCGCTTTTCACCAGCTTGAAGTTGCTTTGGGTGGGCAGTCCGTTTGGGCGGGACGCTAGTTGAATCTCTTGAGATATTGTATTTGTCATCATTGTCTCCATCAGTGATATTTCCAGGCATTATTGCATTCCCATGCAACCTCATTCGAGGTTGGGCTGGAAAAACCCAAGGCAGTTTGAACGAAACCGGTTGGCGGCAAGGTTGAAGGATGCCGCATCATGAGCCCCCAAAAGTAAGGGGGCGCATGGGCAAGGTCAGGATAGCGGCTGCGCTATGTAATCAAGTATCGATATAACATTTGCACTCAATGCGTTTCCGCCGCTAATCGCACCGTAGTCGCGCAGCAGATTCAACACCATTTCAATTGATTGTTCCAGGCTCATCTGGTCTGTATCGACGATGAGATCGGGGCTATCAGGCTCTTCATAGGGAGAAGAAATCCCGGTAAAGTTTATTATTTCTCCCGTACGAGCCCTATGGTATAGACCTTTGACATCTCTTGTCTCACAAACCTCCAGCGGGCAACGGCAATAGATTTCCAGAAAATCGCCATGCTGAAAAAGCGACCGTACTTTTTCGCGATCACTTTTGAAAGGCGAAATGAAAGCGGCAATGGTAATCGCGCCCGCTTCCAGGAATATTTTGGCCACTTCACCCACACGGCGAATATTTTCCACCCGGTCTTTCTCCAGAAAACCCAAATCACCGCACAGGCCGTGACGAACATTATCTCCATCCAGCACAAACGTGCGGCATTCCATCTGATACAGACGTTCTTCCAAAGCATGGGCCAGTGTGGACTTGCCGGAACCGGATAGCCCGGTGAACCAGAGCACGACACTTTTATGAGCGTTCAAATGCTCGCGCCGGACTCTCGTCACTGTGGCGTGGTGCCAGAAAATGTCGCTTGAGTATTTGTTTATTTGCATTTTATTTAACCATGAGAATGATCAGAGAAAACATCGCCACTGAAGCCAGCGTCAGATATAACTTCAGCGGTATCGGCTCAGCATATTTCACGACAGGTTTCGCCTGATAAGACGGTTGCAGCCACTGTTCCAGCAGCAGTTCATACCGCTGGTGCACCGCCTCCCACCTGAACCGGTTTTCGAATTGTTTTTTGCTGTTTTTTCTGGAATCAAGTAAAGCAAATTCATTGACACAAAGAACCTGCATCAGGAATGAACAATCATTTATGTCGGAGAAGTAGTGCGCACCCTCGCCGGCAACCCAGCGATTGAATTTGTTGTCGTGAGCCAGAACCGGCAACGAGGCTCCCAGCGCTTCAACCAGGGACGGGTTGGTTCCGCCAACGGTATGCCCGTGAACGTAAAAGCGCGCGTTGAATCTGAGCGCATTGACCGTATCCTTGTCGTATATGGCTCCGACGAACTTGACCTCGTCGCTCGCCGCATTGATGACAAGCCTGTGATACTCATTTTCCTCAGGGCTGTAATTGCCGAGAACCACCAGATTCATTCCCCGCCGCTGATTGGAGAACGCCTTCACGATTTCCAGTATGCTGTTCTCGGGCTCGGGCCGAGCGATCACGATGCCATACTGTCCGCTATTGAACGGGTAGTCCCTCAACCTGGACTCATCAGCGCTCGTGATCGAATCGGCACCGTATGGAATCATGGATATCTTGTCGCACGACACGCGCGTCTCGAGATGCGCCTTGATTTCGGGATGGTCTGCGATCAAATGGTTGCCCAGCCAGCACCCCAGTCTTTCGTTTATGTACAACCAGGTCTTTGCCAGCATGGACCATTTCTTCCGACGCCACTCCAGACCATCCATGTTGATGACATTGACGATGCCCTTCAACCGGTACATCAAACAGAACACGGCAGTGTTGTACCCAAGCGTCAATACCAGTCCTTCTTCATTCGATGCATGCACAGTCGAACGCCAGTCGAATATGATTGTGCCAAGCGCTCCGCCGTTTCGAATAGGTATGCGCACCAGGCGAACTCCTTTCCATTCGTCTTCAACAATTTCCCCCTCGCCGTCGAGTTGGCAATAGACCGTTACAGCCCACCCTTTTGAAACCAGATACAGTGCCAACGACTCTGCGAACGTCTCGAATCCGCCATGTTGCGCGGGAATTCCACGAGTACCCAAGATTCGAATGGTCTTCATATGTCAGCCCTTTCAATTATTTTGGCGGAGTTATCCCGCGATCCGGTGCTTCATCCACGAATATGAATTGCGCTTTTCGTTGCGGATGAAGTTAACGCGGACAACGCAAAATTGATCTGGGGTGACCTCTGCATTGTTTTGTAGGGTGTTACTGCAATTCGGTGAGGGTTTCTATGTACTGTGTATACAGTTCTGTAACAGCACTACGAGAGTAGTGCTTTAGTCGGGAGCGCTATATCTGGACGATATAGATGATTGCAGCAGAGTCGGCTTGACTCAAATCCTGCAGTAAATGAAATGAGGTTGTATATTGCATACAACTATTCCCCGAATGAAGTGTCCTATGAACGTGGGAGTATGGAACGCCCAATGTTTGACCACCTGGCGGAAGCGGACTCGGCAATGCACGATGAGAACAAACGAATATCTGTGAGTTTGATCTCCAAGGCGCAAGATCAAATAGAGCAAAGTCTGTTTGTTTTGGGCTTTGTTGCAATGTTGGCGGTATGGATGCCTCGATAGCGGCGCAAATCAGAGACTCGTAATGCTTGTTGTCACTCAGACTGATGACAGCATCCCGCCAATTCATGTATTTCAGCAGGGTATGTCCTGCAATTATCAAAATGGAGAATGAAAATGAACAGAGATCAAGTTAAAGGAAAACTGAAACAATACTCAGGCAGGGTGCAGCAAGATGCCGGGAAACTGGCGGGAAGCACAGAACAACAATTTCAAGGTCTCAGCAAACGAATAGCGGGTAATTTCCAGAGAAGCTACGGTGATGCAAAGGAAATCTTCAGAAATTCTTTCAGGCACCTTTGACCAGCACATTACCTTTGTCTACAAATGTGCATTACCGCACTGATTGTACAGTGACGCTGCGTTCAATCTGATCACTGTGCTTGAATAGCGTGTCAACATTAAAAAAGGATATGAAAAATGAACAAATATCAATTCAAAGGATCTGTAAATAACATTGCCGGCAAGGTGCAGGAAGAAATTGGAAAAATGGCTGGCAGTAAAGAACAGCAAGTCAAAGGCCTCAACAAACAAATCACCGGCAAAGCCGAGAAAACTTTTGGTGACGCGCAAGCGGCAATCAAGAAGGGCCCCCTTCATCCTTGATACAATCTGAAGTGAAACGATTAAAAGAGGCGACCAAGCGGTCGCCTTTTTTAGTTGTAGTAGTTCAAATTTCATTTGACTGGCATTGTCCGATGTTCGGCCGGAACAGCCCTTCGCGAACGGCAGCTTTAGCGAAGGCAAATTCGCAACTTGAGCTACTGCAATGTGCTGCGATTTCAACCGGTCGACGCAACACACGGGGTGTTACCAATGCTCGGCCTTAGGGGACATTGGCGGTTTGCTGAAAAGGCTGTCTGTTTGGACTGCATCGATGTCCGCTTTACACTTCAGAACCAGTTGTTGCCAGCCAGTGTGTTGGTGTTGCTCAAAGGTCACTTGTTAACACGGCATATAAATGTTCTCTTCTAAGAAAGGAGTGATTGAAGATATGTTTGATCAGAATCCAAAGTAAATTTGACAAAACTTATGCCTGAACGGAAGGAATCCTCATCAGTAGCATAGACCGTTGATGTTATTGCTCCTGACACTTCCAAGACGTGGGGAGAATCTGAAATACCCAGAGCTGGTATATGAATATGTAACTTGATGAGTTTTGAGTTCTGCAAATTATGATCGAGGACTAGATCAAGTCCTTTCATGGAAATATTCTTAACAATCCCTTGATACATATCGTGCCCATCAACGAGAGCTTCAACATGCCATTTGAAATGCCGGTGAGGTTCGTTGCGTGCGCCTTGATGCCCTTTGATTATTGTGGTGGCAATTGGGGTTATTTCCGCTACTGGAATGCTGACGTCACTACCGCCCTTCGCT
This sequence comes from uncultured Sideroxydans sp., assembly GCA_964404355.1. Classification (GTDB taxonomy): domain Bacteria; phylum Pseudomonadota; class Gammaproteobacteria; order Burkholderiales; family Gallionellaceae; genus Sideroxyarcus. The sequence continues at coordinate 65,847 of CAYOJU010000001.1, forward strand.
ATCGGCGAGGTAGCCTCAACATCATTTAGCAGCAACTCGGGAGCATTAACTGTTGTGGAATTCGGCGGATTGTCATCAGACATAGTCTTATCACCTATCAAAGGTAGTCTTGAAAAACGCTTCTGTACGTGGAAGTAGATCTTTCAAAGTCATTCCAATTACTACTGCTGCTATCGTGCATGCTCAACATGCGTGTGCCTGCCCTATTATTCCTGATCAACATGCCGCACCGGCAGCCACACTCTGAGCGTCGTGCCTTTTCCTACTTCGCTTTTTACCTCGATGCGCCCATGGTGTTTCTGGACAATTCCATAGGACATCGACAAGCCCAGCCCAGTCCCTTTCCCTATCGGTTGGGTGGTGAAGAAGGGATCAAATATTTTCTTTATATGTTCAGGCGCAATGCCTTTGCCCGTGTCTGAAATTTCCACCCACACCTCATCATTCTGTTTTCCGGTACGCAGAGTGATCGTGCCGTGCTGTTCGATAGATTGGGTGGCATTCAGCAGCAGACTCGCGAATACCTGATTGAGTTGTGCTGGCAGGCATTCCACTTCCGGAATATCACCAAATTCCTTGATCAGATCGGCCTTGTGCTTGAGTTCGCGTTTGACGATGTTCAACGTACTGTTCAGGCCATGATGCAGATCAGCGTACAGCCATTCATCTGCATCACCCACATGAGAGAAGTCCTTCAGGTTCTGCACAATGTTCTTGATGAGAAGAATTCCGGAAATTGATTCCCTCATCAATGCAGCGATATCATGCTTGATGAAATCGATGTCCAATTCTTCGCTCAAAGCCTTGATACTTGCCGCTGTCTCTGTGTCAGTCGCCAGCAGCGGCTCGGCCTGCTCGTAGGCGTGAAGCATAAGAAATATGTCCTGATGATACCTCTCCAGCGCTCCAAGGTTGGAATGTACAAAAGAGATGGGATTGTTGATTTCATGTGCCACACCAGCTGCCAAGTGACCTATGGAGGCCAGTTTGTCCGATTGCACCAGCTGGTTCTGAGTTTCAGCAACATGTTCAGGCGTGTCATCAACGATCAGTTTGGTTTTTCCGTCAAATGTAGTTGTCATGATGCACGACCTATCTCGAAAAACGACATCCCAAATACGCATCGGTTGGAAGATTCATAAGTAGCGAAAAACGCCGCCAATTGAAATCCTCGTCTGGATGGGAAAGGTATCGGCTTTTCCTCAGCGCGCTGCACAACTGCAGAATCCTGTTCATGCCGCTGATTTTTACTTTTCTTGGCTGAAGTTCCAAGACTGGGTCGCAACACAGTTCTTCTGGTGAAATGAACTCATTAAGCTCATCGTCATTGACGCCGCACGTTACCAACAATATCGAATTGGATGTTTCCAGTTGGCGGATGGTTAGACTCCGCCCCGGCTCTCCATTAGAAGAACCTACGCATTGAGAAACGTTCATCAGCACGATATTGGTACGTTTCTCCTTAAGCAAATCAATTGCACGACTGCCAGATTCGGCGAGGGATACCTCATAGCCATCCGCTTTTAATATGCGATTCAGCATTTTTCTCCCTTCAGTACTTTTATCCAGAATGATGATATGCACGTGTGGCCTCCTTACTTAATGGGTTAAAACAATTCCATCTTGGGCAGACCATTCGCTGATCCTGACGTATTCGTGGCAGTCGGTGCGTGGCGCTCTTCATTTGCCTTATATTCGTTCAGCACAACCTGCATTTGCGCGGGCAGTTCCGCGAGGTCGGCATGGGGTTCACCAGACCTGCGCAGCAGGTCGTTGCGCCGCACCATTGCAGAGGCGAGGCGCTCGATGCGTTGCCGCACCACATCCTGATACTGGATATGGCCCAGCATTTCAGCAATTTCCCTCGCGAGATTAGTGTTGTGCTCGGTCACCACAATTAACAGAGTCTTGTAATACTGGCGGATGTCCTCGTAGTTATTTTGCAGTTCGCGAATCGAACCCACAATTTCTCCGGCGTCCGCTATCTGTTTGCCCATTGGACCTAATTTGAGCCCTTCCAGCATGGTACGTTGTGCGCCTAACAAGCCCTTTTCGATCATGATTGCGGCCTCGGCCGAGCGATCTGAAAGCTTGCGCACTTCAACGGCCACCACCGCAAAACCTCGCCCGGCATCTCCTGCACGCGCCGCTTCGATAGCGGCATTGAGCGCCAACAGATCGGTCTGTTTGCTGATTTCCTTGATGACGTTGATAAAGCCCACCAGTCCATCGATCTCCTTGATGGCGGCCATCTGTACGGTTTTAACATCCACCCGTATCAGGTCTGGTAGTTCCTGGATAAAATCGCTGATCTTGACGATGGACGCGACGCTGCCTTCTATTCCCTTTTCCATGTCGTTCGCAAACAAGCCGGAACTACCGAGATAGTTGAGCAAGGTGGCTGCATCATCGTGGAGCTTGCGCACATGCAGGATCAAGGCCATCGCCGAAGCGTCGGTGTCGTTGACGACCTCATCCAATTGGGTTCCGATAGCCACATCAAGGTGAAGATGATTGTCTATCAGCTGAGTGGTTTGCTCGGCTCTCAAACGAGCAAATACATCCTTGTCATGCTCTTTCTCCCTGATCACCGCACTCAACCACTTAAACTCCTCATACGCGAAAGGCCAGGCAATTAAAATGGCAAGGGGGATCAATATCAACATGGACAGCAAGGCAGTAATAGCGATTTCTCCTGCAAAGCTCACTCCCGCCGGAGCAAGTACATTATTGTGTAGCCAGGGCGAACAGAACCAACCAATCGTGCTGGTAATAGCAATCGCCGCTATCTTCGCGGCCAGGAGCTTGTAAATAAGCCCGGGCCGAGGGAGTAGACCAAGAGTGGTTTCCATAGGATTCTCCTTATGCCCCGGGCAAAACCTGTTTGATGATTTTCAACAAGTCCGCGCCACCTACCGGCTTGACCAGCCAACCCGTGGCCCCCAGTTTCTTGCCTTCCTCACGCTTGTCGGCCTGGCTCTCCGTGGTCAAGGTGAGGATAGGGGTGAAGCGAAATCCCGGCAGCGCCCGCACGTTCTTGATCAACTCCATGCCGCCCATATTGGGCATATTGATGTCGGTAATGATCAGGTCAGGCTTGATTCCGCCCTTGAGTTTATCCAGCGCCTTGGCACCATCTTCCGCTGTCTCGACCTTGAAACCGGCAATTTCCAGATTGTTCTTCACGCTCATCACCATGGTGGCGGAGTCGTCGACGACCAGAATAATTTTTGCCATGTTTGTTCTCCACAATTAATTTCTTCAACGCTGGTTCACTACTGCACATTCATTGCCGTAAGCAGCTAACAGGCCAGTGCCCTGTCGATGGCTGAGCGCAAGGCGGCTCTGTCGAAAGGCTTGGACAGTGTGACCTTGACGCCGATCATGGAAGCCGACTCGAGATTGAAGTCAGCACTGATAATGCGTCGACCGCCGGATATTGCGATAATCGGAATCTTCCTGCCGTCGCGGTTGAGAGCCATGATGGTCTCGATACCGTCCATGTTCGGCATAAGGATGTCGGTGATAATCAAGTCAGGCGTGACCTGTCCAGCCAGTCGCAATCCTTCTTCGCCATCGCAGGCGACGGTCACCTGATGGGCATCCAGACGCAGCATCTGCGACAGCATGGTGCGGAACTGTTCGTCATCGTCAATTAACAAGATATGCGCCATACATTTCTCCAGTGTGTGAATGATTTTTCTCTACCGGCAAGTACACGCGGAACTCGGTTCCAGTATCACCACCCTCGGCTAGGCTTTGCACATCGATGACGCCGCCCAGGCTGGCGACAATTCCATGCACAACCGACAGTCCCAGTCCGGTGCCCTTGCCAGGTTCCTTTGTGGTGAAAAATGGATCAAACATGCGCTCCATCACTTCGGGCGTAATACCGCTGCCGCTGTCTGTCACCGAAAGGCAAATGTCATCGGGATATTGGGACGGTGCGTCGTCGTGCCTACCGCGCGGGTCGACGGCAACGCGGACGGTGCCGCGGTTATTCATGGCATGGGCAGCATTGATGCACAGATTCATCACGATTTGCTGAATCTGTGTGGGATCCGCAAGAATGATGGCGCTCGCATCACCCATGCCACTGTGGAAAGACAACTTTACTGTGGGCGGCAGGGAAGCCCTGAGCAACACAAGTGCTTCATGCACTTGAGCTGCTATATCGACAACTACCGGCTGTGCTTGACGCGGGCAAGAGAAGTCGAGCATGCGAGCGGCCAAATCACGTGCACGAAAACTGGCAATCAGTATCTGCCCGACATTATGTTTGGCGTTGGATCCTGCCGGCAGATCGTCTCCCGTCATTTCGGCATAGCCGACGATGCTCCCCAAAATGTTGTTGAAATCGTGGGCTACACCTGCCGCCAGCGTGCCAAGCGCCTCAAGTTTGCGCGCCTTCATTTTGGCTTCCGCTTCAATTAAAATGCGCTCCTCACTGGCGCGGTGTAGCACTACGGCAGCGGCATTGGCTTTTTCCAGATCAAAGGTGCGGGAAGCCACCAATTCTTCGAGGTGATCGCGATATTGTTTAAGTTCAGTTTCGGCTTGCTTGAGGGAAGTGATGTTGGTATGGGAGACCACCGCACCGTGTTTCTCATTTCGCAGACTATTGACGTGCATGACAAACCAGCGTTTCCTGTCCGGCGAGTCGCAAGGATATTCGAGGGAGAAAGATTTCAGCCGCCGATCCAGCACCGCCCTAATACCTTCGTATGCTTCAATGGCGCCCTCCGATGACTTCCCTGTGCTTTCTTGGCATACATTCTGATAGTTGACACCGATTTCTGTACGTCGTGCTGGCTGATCTGGTTCCGTGCCATTGTCCAATGCAAACTGCTGCCACGCATGATTGACGATATAGATGACACCATCACTGTCCAGCACCGCGACATTCGACGCTACAGAATCCAGAACATCGCGCAGCCGCTCTTCGCTTCTTTTCACTGATGCGTTGATGTCGGCAGCCCATCTACGCACACCCCATGATGCGCCGGTTGCCAATGTAGCAGACACCAGGATGGCCGGAATGTGCGATCCCGGTGCGTTCGGTGATTCACTGAACAGGAACCTTTCGAAAACCTCATAGGCGATCATCAACAGAATCGTTCCCAGGAAAACTGCAAACATCAAGAGATCAGGAATCAATTTCCTGGAATCAACCATTCCAAAATAGTTCGTGCTTCTTATCGCCGTGGTAGCGTCGTCTTCGAGGCTCTTTGTCATGTCCGTTCTCCTCATGCACGCAACGCCGACTCTAGCCACGCCGCCAGCCCCGCATCCGTCGGCCAGGCGCTGATAACCGGTTTTGCCGCCATCAGCACTTGCAGATTGGCCGGGTGCAGATGGGTACAGGCGGAAAGATCCACGCGAGCGGTAGATTTTTTTTGCAACCATTCCAGCAACGCTTCCGCTTCATCCACGCTGACTACATCGCTGAACACTGCAAGGTTCCTTTTGTACTCGATAACCATCACAGAATCTCCTTGATATTAAGTACCATCAGCACCGATCCATCGCCCATCAGGGCCGAGCCAGAATAGGCAGAGAGACCCGCCAACATGCCGGTCATGGGTTTCAGGATGATGTCCACCGTTTCGTGGAAGTCATCCACCAGCAGGCCAACCATTTCATCGCCCAGACGCACTACCAGTATCGCCAGTTCGTCCTCGGCATTGGCTTTGGGCGGCGCGTCAATGTCCAACAGGGTGTTGATCGACTTCAGTGGCACGATGCGACCGCGCAAGACGGTAGCCTGATTGTTCTTGATGGTACGAATGGCACTGCGCGGAACGCGCACCGTCTCCACCACGCTATCCATGGGTATGCCAAAAGTCTGAGCGTCTGACTCGACGATCATGACATTGGTGACGGCCATGGAAAGAGGCAACGAAAGGCGGAGTCGGGTTCCTTTTCCCTTTTCGCTTTCCAGGGCGACGGTACCGTTAACCTTCGCGACGGCGGTTTTCACCACGTCCATTCCAACTCCGCGCCCGGAAAGATCGGACACCACTTCCATGGTCGAAAAGCCGGATGCGAAAACCAGATTCACCGCCTCCTGATCGCTCATGCGTTCCATGGCGGCCTCGTCAATCAGACCCTTCTCGTAGGCCTTGTGTTTGATCACCACCGGGTCAATTCCGTTGCCGTCATCGCTGATCTCAATTACCACCCGGTCGGATTCCTGGGTGGCGCGTATGGTGAGCGTGCCGACAGCAGGCTTGCCGGCAGCACGACGCACCTCTGGCAACTCGAAACCATGGTCGAGGCTGTTACGCACAATGTGCACCAGCGGATCGCCCAGCGATTCGATGATGTTCTTGTCGGCTTCCGTTTCCTCGCCTTCCAGCACCAGATTAACGTCCTTGCCCAGCTTGCGCGATGTGTCTCTGACCAGGCGCGGGAAACGTTGAAACACAAAAGAAACCGGCATCATGCGCACCTGCATGATGGCATCCTGCATTTCTTCGGCGATGCGGTTGATCACCGCATATTGCGCCTTGATTTCTCGTGCGAGTTCGCGCACCCCGAAAACGGTCTCTGCGCGTGCGGCCAGATAGGGCAAGGCGTTCTTCGATACCACCATCTCGCCGATCAAATTCATCAGGCGGTCGATTTTTGCCTGGTCGACTTTGAGGCTCTTCGGCACGGCGATATTATCTTCAGCGCGGCGTCCGAATTTCAACGCACCTTCCGCATCCGACGTTGCTTGCGCTACACCTGCACGACGATCCACAAAAGCCTCTGACGCGATCTCCTGTGGTGGCGGAGAGGCTTGCCACTTTTCCTGAAACTTGCCATCGAGCCAAGTCAGCAGCGGTGTTGACGCGGCCTCATTCAGAGCCATTGCCGTCGCCGCTTCCAGTCCGGGTAGTGCAGCAACATCGCCATTCGCCTTCAGGCAACCGGAAAGTGTCGCGGCAACAGCCTTGATTCTGCCAAGCTGCCAGTTTGCCTCAATGGGCAGAGTGAGAATGCTCCGCTGCACGGCAACGAGTGCCGTCATAGCCTCTGCTTCAGCGGAAGTAAGGCAGTTTATTGGCGGCAGGCTTTCGCCAGAAAGCGCGTGCTGTTGTTCGTCCCAACGCGGAGGAACAAGGTGGCGCAAAGATTCGATAAGCGCACCGAATGCGTCCTGATTCTCCGGCTCCAGTTCCATCACCAGCAGCAGCCAACGCAAGGCTGAAGAGATCCACAGATCCGGGCTGGAAAGATCGAGCAGGGTGCGGGCGGCGCGGCCCAAGCCTTCCAGATGACCATCTCCCAACAGCAACAGGGCATCGGCCACAAAATCTTCATATATCAGCCCGCTATCGTGTTCACCATGAGGCAGCGCTAGTGACAGCGGCGACACATTAACCATGCGGACTTGATCAGGCATGTAGCGGAAATACTCGTCAAGTTCTTCGCGCGGCGCCTCGGTCAGCAGATGAAAATCCAGTACGCAGCGATAAGCATCCAGCTCGGCCAACTTCGGCCACGGGTGGCGGGCGGTGATACTTTTCCACAAGATGCCGGGTGTGTTTCTGGCCTGGAAAAATGGGTCGTCGCCTTGAAAAAAACATTCTTCTGCCGGCGCATAGTCCAGCCAGTGCAAAGCAACACCACTGCAGGCGCGACGGTAGGCGTCCATGCGCACGCTTTCCGGAATATCGACCAACGGCAGAGGCGCGCCGTCCCTTGAGCCTGCGTGAGAGTTCGCCAGCGTTGTCAATAGCGCGGCAGCAACAACTGCCGCAACCGCAGCCGGACTTTCAACCTTGACGATCAATTCCCGCAGGGACGCGGCCAGGCGTGCCGAATCGGCGGCATGGGTAGCGCCGATGCTGCCCTGCGCTTCGATTTCATCGCACAGCAAGCCGACGAAGTCCATGGCATCCAGCAAGCGATCAGCCAGTTCTTTGGAAAAATCCACCTGGCCGTGGCGCACCGCGTCCATCAGGTCTTCACCGGCGTGCAGCACTCTGGTCATTTCCGGAAACTCGAACAGACCGCTATTGCCCTTGAGTGTATGCACAAAACGGAACAACTCGGTCATCAGTTCGGCGTTGCCGGGATCATCTTCCAGCTGCATCAACTTTTCGCCGATCCCTTGCAGGAAGTCCCGCGCCTCGGAAAGGAATTGTTCGAGCAAGGGGTTCATGGTTGCGCCTCCCCGATGAGCAGCTTGACGTGGATCAGCAATTGCTCCGGTTTCACCGGTTTGATCAGATAGGCGTTAGCGCCTGCGGCAAAGGCCAACTGGTGGTCATTGCTCTCCGCCTCGGTGGAGACCATGATGGCCGGAGCCTGCAAAATATCCTGGCTCCTGAGTTCGCGCAGGAAACCGTAGCCATCCAGCTTGGGCATATTGATGTCCACCACGTAGAGCTCGAAGGGCTGTTGCAGGGACTTTTCAAGTGCCTCGACACCGTTCACCGCTTCTTCCACTGCATAGCCTGCAGCTTCGAGTATGTTGCGGTGATACATGCGCACGGTTGCAGCGTCATCGACAATCAGGATGCGTTTCATTTTGCCTCCAGCGGCTTCTGATAAACGATGGCTTCGGGGAACTTGCGCACCTTGTAAAGGGATGAACAACGGCTCATCGATTCAGAGTGACCAAGGCAGATGTAACCGCCAGGCTTCATGGCATCGTAAAACGTTTCTGCAGCAGTCTTGCGCGAGACATCGTCAAAATAGATCAGCAGGTTGCGACAGAAGACGACATCGAAGTCACGGTACGCGCGGGTATCGGCGCGCTCGGAAAGGTTGACCCGGGTAAATTCCACCGCCCCGCGCAGGTCATCACAAATCTGATAATCTCCCCCGTCGCGTTTGAAATACTTGCGCAGGAGCATCTCCGGCAGATGTTGCACCGAGCGTTGCGAGTACAGCCCTTTGCGCGCCTTGGCGAGTATCTTGGTGTCGATGTCGGAGGAAATTATTTCTATATCCCAATTGTTGATCCCGGCCCAGTACTCCAGCAGATAAATGGCGATGGAATAAGGCTCCTCGCCCGAGGAGGAGGGAATCACCCAAATGCGAATTGGGTTGCTGTCGCTCTTGCGACTGGTGATATCGGGAAGTATGGAATTGACCAGGCACTGGAACTGGTACTCCTCGCGAAAAAAATAGGTTTCATTGACCGTCATCAGATTGGTTAGATGCTGCAACTCTTCGCCCGACGCCTCGAAACGCAACTTGGTGAAATAGCTGCGGAAAGTTTCGCTACCCGTGAGCTCGATACGCTCCACCAAGCGCTTATCCACGAAATATCGCTTCGTTGGCTCGAACTGTATTCCGGTCTTGCGATAGAAGAACTCGCGGAATTTTTCGAAATCCAAATCGCTGATATTGATAGCAGCCATTTCGGTCTCAGTCCTCGGCAATACGCTTCAATGCCAGATCGGCGGCAAACTGGATATAGGGTTCATCGGCATAGCGCTCCTTGAGGCGCAGCAGCGGCTCGCGCGCTGCATCGGAGCCCACTTCGCCGAGCAAATCCACCGCCGTAGCGCAGACGTTCAACTGGGGATCACTGTCGATCACCGTGATCAACCATGGCTCGACCTCCGGGTGGCGCAGGGATTCGAGAATATTCACGGCGAAAATGCGCACATCCGCGTCGGCATCGGCAAGCAGTCCACGCATGATGGGCGCCACCTCGTCGGGAAGCTGCTTCATCGCCTCGATTGCCTCATTGCGCAACGCGGAGTCCTCGCTTCTAAGACAGTTTACGAGGCCTGCCACCGCCGCTTCATCACCCAATGTAGTCAGCGTGGTTAGAATTACCTCACGCACCGAAACGTCTTCTTCGCGAAGTAAACGATTTACCAGCGCGGCGGATGAGGCAGGACAGTCCATCAGGTCCCGTCCTGCCCAGCGTCGTGCCACAGGATTGACATCTTCCAATTGCGCTATCAGGCTGGTGCAGTCCCGCAACCGCTTGCGCTCGTCCTTGGCCACTGGTTGTGCTTTCTTAATCTTGATAAGTGCCATGACTTCTCTCCTATCTTCCCGCCCAAATATTGATTTGGGCTGCAATTTCATCTGAAGGCAACACCAGGCTGGCACCTCCGCGCTCAATAAGTTCTGACGGCATGCCGAAGACCACGGCAGATGCTTCCGATTCGGCAATGGTGCGTCCACCGTACTTCTTGATTTCAGTGAAAGCGTCGGCTCCGTCGTACCCCATGCCGGTCAACATCACTCCCACTATCCTTGATGGATCGCAATGCTCGAGAGCGGAGCGCCCCATCAATTCCACTGATGGATGCCAGAGAAAGTCGCGATTTTCCGGCTTGGCGATCACCGTCAACTTGTCGGCTCTTTGCGTTAGCAATATGTCAGCCCCTCCCTTGCCAATGTAGACGGTGCCTGGTTCAAGAGGCATGGGGTGCGCAGCTTCCACCACGGTGAGCGCGCACATGGCATTCAGGCGTTCGGCAAAGGGGCGGGTGAAAGAGGCTGGCATGTGTTGTGCCACCAGAACCGGCCAGGGGAAATCTTCCGGTAGCAGCGGCAAGATATCCTCAAGTGTGCGCGGACCACCGGTGGATACGCCGATGATCACCAATCCCTCGCCCACAACGCCACGCCGCACTGCAACCGGACGTGACGCGGACTTTTCTCTTTCATCCCGCACGCGCTGGGTCAGCCCCCGGGCGCTCGACGTCTTTCCCTTGATTCGGGCGCGAGCGGCAGCGCGCACCTTGTTCACCAGTTCATTCTTGATCTCGCCGATGGATAGTGAAATGGTGCCGCCGGGCTTGGCGATATAGTCCACCGCGCCCAGATTCAGTGCCTCGAATGTAGCCAGGGCACCTTTTTCGGTGAGCGATGAGACCATGACTACTGCCACTGGACGATCTGCCATGATGAGAGATAGCGCGGTGATGCCGTCCATCTCCGGCATATTTATATCCAGCGTGATTACGTCGGGTTTGAATTCGCGGTTCTCATCCACCGCTTCCTTGCCATTCCTGGCCTGGCGAATCTCGAAATTGCCTTCGGCTTTGAACAAGGTAAGCAATTGGCGGCGCATCAACGCCGAGTCATCGACGATCAGTAACTTAATCACGGAAGAGTCCTCTTTGACACAATGTTGTTCGCTCAATAAACGTCATCATTCGTCCCATAGAGCTTTTGGTCTGGCTTCCACCTGAGCCATTCGAGTGGTTCGACCGCTGGTTCGACATAACCTGAGACGTGGGTGGCATGTATTGACAGCCAAGTCGAATGGCTAGTAGCGTCATCAGGCTCACCACGAACAATTAGGAGAATCTGAAATTCGCCTTCGGCTTCGAACAAGGTAAGCAATTGGCGGCGCATCAACGCCGAGTCATCGACGATCAGTAGCTTAAGCATGAAAGAATCACTATGTTGTTCACCCAATAAAAATTATCTTTCGCCCCATGGAGCTTTTGGTTTGGCTTCCACCTGAGCAAGTCGAATGGCTGGTAGCTCCAGCAATCACACCACGAACGGCTAAGTGAACTTCATTGTTGTTACGCCGCCATCTTTACTAGATCGGCGCGCTCGAGGTCGTCGACCAGATACGCAGGTGCGATCAGCTGCACCATGCGCTTCTGTTTTTCCAGATTGGCCATGCGAGCCAGGAGTGTTCCTTGCTCGTTGGACAAATGCGGAGCTGCTTCGATGGAAGACTTGTGTATCTTCAACACTTCGGTGACAGAATCGACGATGAAACCGGTGCGCATTCCCTCGATCAGGAACACCATGACGCGCTGGCGATCAGAACGGCCTATGGACGCCAAGCCAAGACGACGACGCAGATCGATCACCGGCAGCACGGCACCACGCAAGTTGATGACCCCCTCGACGAAGGGCGGCGATCTGGGCACATTAGTCAGCGCTTCCGGCACGCGCACGATCTCCTGAACACTGTCTATAGGAACGCCGAATTCTTCCTTGTCGAGGCGAAACACCACCATCTGCTCATCATCGTCGCCCGACTCATCATCTGCGGCAACCTCTTCACGTTCCTTGTCGCTATGCAAGCTCTCCACGGTAGTCAATGCCTCCTTGATGGCTGAATGCTGGAATAGATTTTTGGTGGAAATAATCGACACCAGACGTTTGCCGCCTTCCAATCGGCAGATTTCAGAAATATCCGCAAGCTCTCCCTCGCGGGAGAACAGGCCGGGCATGGCATCAGCATCCGTCTTCGCCACGCGCAGCACTTCGTTCACGCTATCCATGACTATGCCCACCGAGGTAGTACCAAGCGACACTACGATGATGCGGCTATGCTCGTCGGCGTCTTGCGGTGGCAGGCCAAACATGCGGCGCAGACTTACCAGGGGCAACAAGCGGTTGCGCAATGTCATCACTCCGAGAACATGTGACTCCGCATGTGGCACATGAACAATGTTCTCCGGTACCTGCACGATCTCCTGTACATCTTCGATGGTGATGGCGTATTCCTGTCCGGCGACGTCGAAGCTCACCAGTTGCAACTCGTCGCTTGTCTCCTCTGCTTCGATTTCAGTGCTGGCGTAAACTCCTCCCGCCAAAGAGGCACTCTTGGCAACAGCAGCGATCTCGGCAAATTCATGGGCAATCAGTTTGGCAAAATCCAGCACCATGATCATGGCGTGACCACCCACGTCCTTGATGATTCCCGAGAGCAGTTCGGTATTCAGCGTGCCCTGAATGGAGCCCACTCCTTCAAGTTTGCCCGGTTCGACGCCAACGACGCTGGCCACCTTATCCACTACGAAGCCCAGAGGTTGCCCGATATCGATGACCAGGGCGCGAGTAGCATCGTCGTGCTCCTGTTCGGGGAAGCCGAAAACCCGGCGCAAGCTGATGATGGGCAATACCTTGCCGCGCAGATTGGCCAAGCCATCCAGGGTAGGTGGGGCCAGCGGCACCCGCACCACATCCGGCACACGAATAATCTCTTGTACCGGTGCCATGTCCACCGCGAAAACCTCATTCCCGGCGAGGAAGATCACAAATTGGCGTGTGTCTGAAGCCTGTTCATTGACACTGTCTTCGTCGTGGCTCGGATCCACCGTCTCAATGCGCGGCACATCCTGTGGTTGTTCCTGTTTCTTTTTCGTCATGATCGCTCTCCCTGATTAAGCGCTTTGCAATTCATCGGCGAGGGAGGAAATCTCCTCAATAGCGGCGGCCAGTTCCTCCGCCCCCTGAGACTGCTGCTTGGCTGCGGTCGCAGCCTCGGTCGAGGCTTTGTCAGCCTGCTGGGCAGCGGAAGCGATCTGCTCCATGCCCTTCTTTACCTGGGCGGTGGCAGCGGCAATTTCGTTGGCGGCCGTCAGAATTTCCTGGGTTCCCTTTTCCACAACCGCGATATCCGTTTCGATAGTCACCAGGTTGGCAGTGCTCATCTTTGCTTTTTCCACTTCGCCCAGCGCCGCTCCTACAATTTCATCCAGGTCGCGTCCAACTACGCCGATCTGATCCTGTACCCCCTTCACCAGATCCTTGATGCGGTCAGCATTTTCGGCGGAGTCGTGTGCCAGGTTACGAATGTCGGTTGCCACAACCACGAAGCCCTTGCCGAATTCACCGGCTCGCGCTGCCTCGATGGAGCCGTTGACAGCCAGCATATTGGTCTGAATGGAAACGGTGGTGATCGCATCCACAATCTTGTCGATGCGGCGCGATACCAGTTCGAGGCCCTTGATCTGCTTGATGCTGGCCTTGGACGAGTCGGCTGATGAGGTGATGCCGGTTATCAAGGCATCGATGGATGTCTTGTTCACACCCAGCAGGTTCTTGATCGCAGCCACCTTCTCGCCGCCGACTGTGGCACGGCCCTGGGCCAGTTCCAGCCCTTTTTCAATCTGGTTGATCGCGGCTGAAGCTTCTGCAGCACCTGAGGACTGTACCTCGGCACCCTTGCGAATCTGGTCAATGGCAGCCATGATCTGGGTGCCGGAGCGATTGATCTCGGCTACCGCAGAGGATAGCTCCTCGGCGGCAGAAGCAACTTCCTCTGCACTCTTGGCGACATCCGTGGAGGTCTTCAAATCCTCCGCCAGTTCAGACAAACTTTGTGCCGACTTTTCACATTCAGACAAGGCCTGAGACTGCTCTGCCACGGTCTTTCCCGATTCCTCGGCGGCGGCAGATTGTTCCTCGGCGGCGGTGGCAATATCTTCCGAACCTTTCAAAGCCTGCTGCGCAGCCGTCTTGGATTGTTGTGCGCCGACCGCTATTTCTCGTACGCCTTTGACGATCTCGGCGGCATCGACGCGAATCTGCTCCAGTTGCAAAGTGATCGTCTTGCCATTCTCCACCTCGGCTTCGATCGCCTTGGCCGAAGTACCGATGCCCTCGGTGATCGCTTTCACTTCCTGCTGAATCTGTCCAACCAGATCCTGAATCTGTTTGGCGCTCTTCTCCGAGGTCTCGGCCAGCGTCCTGACTTCATCGGCAACGACGGCAAAACCCTTGCCATGCTTGCCGGCACGTGCAGCTTCGATAGCGGCATTCAGGGCCAGCAGATTGGTCTGATCGGCGATACGTGCAACCGCTTTGACGATGTCACCGATGTTGGCAGCCTGCTTCTCCAGTTCGGCCACCATAGCGACCGAAGCGTTCTGGCGCTGGGCAGCGACGGCAACGTTGGCGACCACACCGGCCACATCGGCGCTGGTTTTTGCCACCAGATTCTGTGTAGCCTCCGCCTTGGTCTGACTGATGTCGGCGTTCTGCAACTGGCGCAGGATGGAGACTTCAATCTGCTTGAATGCAGCCAGAGATTCCTGTGCGGCGCCGGAAGCCTCTTCAGCTCCTGATGCGATCTGGTCGGAGGAGCGCTTCAATTCTTCGGCGGCAGAAGCCGCCTCATTGATGCCGGAGGATAATTGTCCCGTGGCAGCGGCAATGCGCTCAGCCGCTTGCTGCTGCTTGGCAAGGGTGCGCGCTTTTTTACGCTGATCTTCCGCCTCGCGAGACGCGACGGCAGAGGACTTGACGTCCCCAGTGCCGCTTGTAGCGATAAATTCCTTGGTAGGTGACTTTTTGACGAGGGCCATGGTTTTTCTCCTTTACGAGTAAATGATATGTGGGGGGAACAAGTGTTATGAAAACTTTGTTACTGTGTCAGCCTGGTCAAGTGCGACACTTATGTTGATCTGGTGGGGCTTCCTGAATTGCTTCTAATACAACAGGCGGTTGATCGCCTGTAGAGGAGGACATCGGGTTGGCAGCTGCGTACCTCGCCACTAACTCCTGGGTTTTTGGAGAACCTGGAGATCCTGAACGGCAAGATGAGCTAGATTTCAATGTACTCAGCAGACAACCATCCGTTTCCTGATCAGCGTGACGAATTTTGAAAAATTGCAGCATATGCCTCCCCTTTCTTCATTTAGGTTGATCTACAAACACATGTATCGTGGGCAATATCCACTGACACATCGTGTTCTATTGATCCAAGGAATGAGTTATCGGCTTTCTCTGATTTGGGAGTAGTCGGCATTTCTCTCAATTTGGAGTAGTTCTCAGGAAAGTCTGGCGTCCGTATTCGCACTACAAGCACAAGGTGGGATGTGAGGAATGGCTGGTATCTTGTTGAGTGACCATATAATAAATATGCATAACTCGCAGTTGCAGAAAACAAAAACGGCAAGCTGCGAATTTAGTCAAAATCGCGCCACTCCGCGCCGATGGCGAGAGGAAAGAATATTCACTAATTGAAATCGGGCATTAGGCGATGTCACACACCATCGCATTGCGTGCCGTTAGACCATGAGATGATTCTCGACGGCGTATCGCATTAGTTCGGAGTTGTTATGCAGATGCAATTTTTCAAGAATACGTGTGCGGTAGGTGCTGACGGTTCTGGAACTCAAGTGCGTAGCATCGGCAATTTCTTTAACGGTTTTGGCCGAAACAATTAACATGTAAATCTGATATTCACGATCAGACAGGGTTTCGTGTGCAAGCTTGCCCGCAGGCAGATTGATTTCGTTGGTGAGCATTCTGGCGACTGCCGGACTGATGTGCATCTTTCCGCTCACCACGTTGCGCACAGCACTCACCACCTCTGCCGCCGCGCACTGCTTGTTTAGATAACCGGATGCACCGGCCTTGAGGAGGCGCAGGGCATATTGATCTTCCGGGTATGAACTGATAACCAGCACCGGCAACTTTGATTTTTGCTGCTTAAGTTGCTTGAGCAAGTCGATGCCGCCCATGCCTGGCATTGCAATGTCCAATAACATTACGTCACAGTCGTGGTCGTGCAGCCATTTCAAGGCATCAACGCCATTGGCGCATTCAGCAGCGATTTTCATATCGCCACCTTTCTCCAGGATTTGCGTCAAACCATGGCGCAACATAGCGTGGTCGTCGACCAGCAAGATGCTAATAACACTGTTCATGCTATGCACGAGTTGTCGAGGATGGGGAATGCCACCATTATGCAAAGCCCTCCATTAGGTGGAGTGTCGAACCTGATCGACCCGCCCCGTTGCTTGGCGCGTTCTTTCATACCAATCATGCCAAAAGCTCCAAATTTGTCTGCCCCTACTTCCGACAAACCTTGCCCGTTGTCGCTGACAGTCAAAAGCACCTCACTGTCCGAATGGTGATATTCAATTTCCACTCTGGAAGCTCCGGAATGCTTCGTCACATTGGTTAGCGCTTCCTGCAAAATGCGGAAAATTGCTATTGAATGCAATTTATCCAGATTACCCTTGTCGCCAATGCAGTTCACCAGATATTCGATCCCAGTGAGTTTGTGAAATTGCGCAGTTTGCCATTCGATGGCCGCCAGCAAGCCGAAAT
>CAYOJU010000002.1:0-11976 GCA_964404355.1 uncultured Sideroxydans sp.
GCGCTGATCGGTCAGGAACTGGCTTCGATGGACGATCTCTCCGGAGTGATCGGCTCGGTCAATACCGGTGTGGTTATTGCTGGTGACAAGCATCTGCAGGAAAAAGGCATCACCAAGATTATCTGTCCGGCTGCCGGTTCTGCTTCGATGACGCAATGGGCAGACAAGCCGGAAAAACCCGGTCCGAAGGATCTGTCAATCTTCCGTTTTGCCGCGCATGACGGCATCCAATCGGCCATGGTGGTCGAGGAAGCCATCAATCGTAAACTCACCAAGGTCGCCGTCATCCATGATGCAACCAACTACGGTGTTTCCGGTCGCGACGACTTGCTTAACCAGATCAAGTTGCAGGGCAATAAACTGGAAGTGGTCGCCACCGAGAAATTCAACATCGGCGACAAGGATATGACCGCCCAGTTGCTGAAAGCCAAGACGGCGGGTGCGCAGGCAATCCTGATCTGGGGTATCGGTCCTGAACTTGCCGCGGTATCCAACGATATGGACAAGATAGGGCTGAAGATTCCGCTGATCGGCGGCTGGACGCTGTCGATGTCGAACTATATCGACAACGCGGGCAAGAACGGCAACGGAACCTTGATGCCGCAGACCTTTATCGAAGAGCCCATCACACCCAGGATTAAGGCATTCATCAATGCCTATCACAAAGCCTACAACGTGGACCGCATTCCTTCCCCGGTTTCCGCCGCGCAGGGTTATGACGCCGTGTTGATTTTCGCTGCGGCGGTGAAGCAAGCACAGAGTACCGATACCAAAAAGATCAAGCTGGCGCTGGAAGACCTGAAAGAACCGGTCAAAGGCGTGATCGCCACCTGGAAGCATCCGTACTCGACATGGAATCCGGCCGATGAACAAACACACGAAGCCTTCCGTCGTGAAAATGCCGTCATGGGTATGGTCAAGGATGGTCGTGTCGTATTCGGCAACGATGCCGACAGGCAGCGCTTAATCAAACAAGAGAAGTAATTCATGGAAGTAACCCTGCAAATGGGGGTAAGCGGGGCCCTGATGGGCCTCGTTTACGCTCTGATCGCATACGGCTTTCAACTCACTTTCGCTACCAGCAAGAGTATCAACTTCGGCCAGGGCGAGTTGGTCATGCTCTCGGCTTTCATCAGTCTGACATTGACCAATATCGGCCTGCCTTACTGGCTCATGGTGCCCGCCGGATTGCTGTGCGGTGTTGTGCTCGGCCTGGCGGTGGAGCGGCTGGCGGTGCGACTGGCGCTGGAACAAAAGAGCGAAGGCTGGATATTGATGACCATCATTTTCGGCTTGTTCGCCTTTTCCGCAGCCGAAAATATCTGGGGCAGGGATGATCACCCGTTCCCAACCCCGATTTCCTCTGATCCGTTGCATTTCTTTGGCATTAGTGTCACACCTGTCGAAATTTCAGTGGCCATCGGTGTTTTGTCAGTGATGGGACTGATCGAATTGTTCAAGCGCAAGACCTTGTGGGGTAAAGCATTTGATGCTGTCGCCGCAGATCGCGACGCTGCGGAACTGATGGGAATCTCGGCCAAGAGAACCATTATGTTGTCATACGGTTTGTCCGGGCTGGTTGCCGCGATGGCCGGAATTCTTGTCTCTCCAATTACGACCGTCGGCCCGACGATGGCATCGGCACTTATCCTGAAGGCATTCGCGGTAGCCGTAGTGGCGGGACTCGATTCCGGATTTGGCGTGGTCGTGGTTGGACTGTTTTTGGGTGCGCTGGAAAGTCTGGCGAGTTTTTACATCGGCAGCGGCTGGCGTGAAGCGCCCGGTTTGATTTTGCTCATTTTGGCGCTGGCCATGAAACCCAGCGGAGTATTCGGCAAGGTCAGTATAAGGAAAGTGTAATTTTGAAAAGAATCCTGCTCGTCAATGGCGCAGAGCTCGTCGCATTTATTCTTCTCGCCTGTATTCCTCTGGCTGTCAGCAACTCCTACGCGCTGGGTCTGCTTACACTGCTCGCGATCTACGGCATCCTGCTTATCGGGCTGGATGTCAGCGTGGGTTATCTTGGTCAGGTCAATCTCGGGCATGCGGCCTTCCTCGGCTTGGGTGCTTACGCAGGCGGTTTATGCGTAATGACTTTCGGCTTTACCATGTTGCCTGCACTGGCTGTCAGCCTGTTGGTCGGTTTCTTGTTTGGCGGATTACTGGCTTTCCCGGCGCTGCGCCTCGAGGGGCCTCAGTTTGCTTTGGCTACGCTCAGTTTTTCGGCGTTGACTGCAACGACGCTGAATGAAATGGAAAGCATCACCCAGGGGGCACAGGGTTTATCGGTTGATAGACCGCTGCTGTTTGGTTTGCACTTGGGCCCGCAGGGATTTTTCTGGTTGTGTCTGGTACTTCTGGCGTTCACCTGGATAGCGATGAAGAACCTGCTGTCCTCCCACTGGGGCAGGGCATTCGAGGCACTGCGCGACAGCCCGATCGCCACCGATGCCATGGGCGTAGGGGTCTTTCGCCATAAGGTCGGTGCCTTTGCACTCGGTTCCGGTTTGGGTGGATTGGCGGGCGGACTGTACGCGTTCAATTTCCAGTTTCTGCAACCCAACAGCTTCGTCTATGAACTGATGGTGATCCTGCTATTGGGCGTGGTGCTCGGCGGACGCAAGAGTCTGTGGGGCGCTTTTGTTGGTGCCAGCTTGATCGTGTTGCTGCCTAACCTGCTATCCAATCGCACACTATTTGAAATTTTTTCTTTTATCGGGCTTTTCTTTGCACTGACGGCAGGCGTGATCAGCTTCCGCAAGCAGCGCAGGATTTCTTTTCAGGTCGCCGCACCCATTGTCAGCATGGCCCTGCTGGTTGCAGGCAGTCTTCTGGTCCAGAATACCGAAGATTGGCGCAAAGCCATTTTTGCGCTGATGCTGTTCTCGGTGGTGGTGGGACTGCCTGAAGGCTTGATGGGTTTTGCTGAAAAACAATTGACCCGCCTCTTCAAGGTTCCCGCGCGCCCATTACCCGAGGCATCGGTGCTTGAATCCGTGTTGCCGAAACATCTGGATGTCGGGACGATGCTAGATCTGTCCGAGGTCAAACGACATTTTGGGGGCATCAGGGCTGTGGACGGCATCTCCATGCAGGTGGAAGCTGGCCATGTGCATGGTCTCATCGGCCCCAACGGTTCCGGCAAAAGCACGCTGGTCAATGTTATTTCCGGCTTGTATGCACCGAGTGCAGGGCAGTTGCGGCTTGAGGGCGTGGAATTGCCCAAGGGTAGTCTGTACAAAGTTGCCCAGGCGGGTGTCGCACGCACCTTTCAGAACCTTCAGCTTTTCGCCGAACTCAGTGCGCTTGAAAATGTCATGGTCGCCTGTGAAGGGGCGTATAAAAAAACGCTGCCGCTGGTGCTGATGGGCTTGGCTTATGCCGAAGAGAAAAAGGCGCAGGCCGATGCGCTGGCCTTGCTGCAACTTGTCGGACTGGCGAATGATGCACGGACCAAAGCCAGGGACTTGCCCTACGGTGCGCAACGTTTCCTGGAAATTGCGCGCGCCCTGGCACGTAAGCCAAAGTTGTTGATCCTCGACGAACCCGCAGCCGGCCTGGCTAATCCGGATGTGCTGAAGCTTATTGAGATCGTGCGCAAAATTCACGAGCTGGGCATCACCACCATTCTCATCGAACACCACATGAGCGTGGTGAACGAAGTGTGCGATTTTGTTACCGTCCTCGACGAAGGCAAGATCATCGCGCAGGGACTGCCCGATGAAATCAAGCGCAATCCGCGCGTGATCGAAGCCTATCTCGGCGATAGCAAGGAAACATCGACCTCATCGAGAGCAATGAGCGAAACAGCCATGTTGCGCGTTGAGAATTTGCATGCGGGATATGGTGCAAGCGAAGTGTTGAGCGGTACCAGTTTTGAGGTAAGGACAGGTTCCGTGGTTGCACTCATCGGTGCCAACGGCGCGGGCAAGACGACTGCCATGCGCGTACTGTCGGGCATATTGAAACCCACTCGGGGCAAAGTGCTGCTGGATGGCAAGGAAGTGCAGCATCTCCCTGCCTCGAAGATCGCCCATCTGGGTCTGGCGCATTCGCCGGAAGGTCGCAAGATATTCTTCCCGCTGTCGGTCGAAGACAATCTGTTGCTGGGTGCCTATACGCGCCTGCCAAAAGTGTTTGGCTTCGCGACCAGGGCTAGCGGTGATCTGGATAAAGTCTATGCCTTGTTCCCGCGTCTCAAGGAAAGGCGCAAACAGCTTGCAGGTACGCTGTCCGGCGGCGAGCAGCAGATGCTGGCCATCGGTCGCGCCTTGATGGCGAATCCAAAAATTATCCTGCTGGATGAACCTTCCATGGGGCTGGCTCCGGTCATCGTGCAGGAAGTCTTCGAAACAATCAGCAAACTCAAAGAGGCGGGCATCACCATGCTGCTGGTCGAGCAGTTCGCCAAGAGCGCGCTGGAAGTGGCCGACTATGCTTATGTGCTGGAACATGGCCGCATCGCCATCGAAGGCACACCCGAAGAACTTGCCAGGGACGAAAGGGTGCTGGCCGCATATCTGGGTTGATGCAAGTACACCGAATTTGATTCAGGCGGATGCCTGCCCCAGGCTTTCGGCATTATTTTATTCAATAACCAACCACATCAATTAGTTGCAAAATGTTGCTTTCATGATTTTCAACACATTGCGGGCGCACGGACTGATGAAACAACTAGCCATCCCACTAAGCATCCAAAAGACGGTTGCCAAGTGGTTGGTTATAGACTGAGGTCTATATCTTTTGGCATATGTTCGCAAAGACGCTTTGTTGTTAGGCTCCGCCGCCATGAGTTCGTAACCATGTTGTGGCAATGGAAATTCGAAAGGACGGGGCATGAACTGGTATTTAGAGGTTTTGAAGAACTACTCTGTGTTTGATGGAAGGGCTGGAAGGGAGGAGTTCTGGCACTTCACTTTTCTCAACCTCATCATCAGTATCGTTCTTTATGTCACCTTGAATGAGTTGTGGGCTGTGTATACAGTAGCCATTCTCATTCCAAGCTTCGCAGTATCAGTTCGCAGGCTGCATGACATTGATCGCAGCGGCTGGTGGGTTCTGAGCGTCATCGTTCCAGTCGTGCTGTTGTTCATGATGTTGCTGGACGGCAAACCCGGCCAAAACCAGTATGGCTTTAACCCCAAAGACGTTATTGCCTAGCTGTACTTCATTTGTGTAGACAAGCATAGTTACTTCACCTGGCACAAGGGCTGCGGGCATAAGCCGGGTGAAATCGTGTGAACCTCTCTGCTGCACCTCATGTCAACGTACTACGTACCTTGTGTTTTGTTCCAAACGATATAGAGTGCAGAACACTTGGTCACCTTTCACAATAAGCCACAGACACCAGGGGTTCAGTCCAATTAAGTTATGTCTGCCATCATCACAGCTACAAAACTGGTCAAACAATATCCCGGCATCACCGCCGTGGACGGAATTGACCTTGCCATTCCCAAAGGAATTTGCTTCGGGTTGCTCGGCCCGAACGGCGCCGGCAAAACCACCACCATCGAAATGCTGGAAGGCATACAGCAGCAAACCAGCGGTACCGTGCTGTACAAGGGAGAGCCGCTGGGGCCGCGTTATCGCGAAGAGGTCGGCATTCAGTTTCAGCATACGGCGCTGCAGGAATTTCTGACGGTACGAGAAACGCTGGAGTTGTTTGAACAACTCTATCGTCGCACCATGCCCATTCCGGAAGTGATTGAATTGTGTTCGCTTGCAGATATCCTGGAGCGCGATACGCGCAAAATTTCCGGTGGGCAGCGCCAGCGTTTGTTGCTTGCGCTGGCCCTGATCAACGATCCTGAATTGATTTTTCTCGACGAGCCCACGACCGGACTGGATCCGCAGGCGCGGCGCAATTTCTGGGATCTGGTCAAACTGGTCAAGTCGCGCGACAAGACCATCGTGCTGACCACGCATTACATGGAAGAGGCTTATGCGCTTTGTGACGAGATCGCCATTATGGACAAAGGCCGGATCGTTTCGCAGGGCACACCGACGCATTTGCTGTCCGAGCATTTTGGTGATGTGGTATTGCAGATACCCAGAGCTGATGCGGAAAACAAACTCGCCATGTCCGGGCTGAGTACAGTCCAGGCGGGGGATATGCTGGAGATCAGAACCAATCGCTTGCACCAGACGTTACATCAACTGATGGAAAACGGCATCAATCTGGATCAATTGCGCATCCGTGCATGGACGCTGGAAGATTTGTTCATCAATGTGACCGGAAAGAAGCTTAACCCATGAAAAAATTCCTGGCCGTATTGCATGCCCGCAACATGGAGTTTCTGCGCGATCGCTCTGCGTTGGCGTGGAATCTTGCCATGCCGTTCATGCTCGTGATCGGCTTGGCATTCACCTTTTCCAGCAGCAATAAGGAAATCTACAAGATCGGCATCGTGGGCGGCATCGAAAAAATGCACAGCGTTGCCCCTGAGTTGCAAACGACAAAACACATCCAGTTCATCCCTTATGACGATATGAATATCGCCATCGACAAAGTGAAGCACCATCAAATGGACATGCTGATCGACGTCAGTGCCGCACCAAAATACTGGATCAATTCAAGTTCACCCAACGGTTATCTGCTTGAGCGCATCCTGTGGGGCACAGAGGGAAAACAATTCGAGCGACAGATTGTAGAAGGAGCGGAAATTCGCTACGTCGACTGGTTTCTGCCCGGAATCCTTGGCATGAATATGATGTTCGCCTGCCTGTTCGGCGTCGGCTTTGTAATTGTGCGTTACCGCAAGAATGGGTTCCTCAAACGCCTGAAAGCAACGCCGCTGGGCGCATTTCAATTCCTGTTTGCGCAACTGGTCTCGCGCCTGTTGTTGATCATGGTGATTACCACGATTGTTTATAGCGGCTGCAATCTCTTCATTGAATTCAATATGCAGGGTTCTTATTGGACGCTGCTGCTGGTAACAACGCTGGGGGCCATGAGCATGATCTCCATCGGACTGCTGATCGCCGCGCGCACGGCCAGCGAAGAACTGGCCGGTGGCATCCTCAATCTTGTGACTTGGCCAATGATGTTGTTATCGGGTGCCTGGTTTTCGCTGGAAGGTGCGCAAGTCTGGGTACAAAAGCTGTCGCTGATATTTCCCTTGACCCACATGATCACAGCCGCACGTACCATTATGAATGAAGGCGCCACGCTATCCCAGGTGATGCCGCAGATATGGGTGCTCTCCGTCATGAGTATCGTTTTTCTTGCTATCGGTGCATATATATTCAAGTGGGAATAACTTCATCTCAACGTGTGCCTTGCGGTAATGAATTAGGTGCCGTATTGTTCCCTCAATCAATTTGAGGACACTGATACCATGTTTACCAAAGCCACCTTCAAATTCCTGGATGAACTGGCCGCCAACAACAACCGGGCCTGGTTCGAGGAAAATAAACCGCGCTATGAATCGCTGGTGCGGGAGCCCGCGCTGGATTTCATCGAGGCGATGGAACCGGCACTCAAGAAATTCGCCCCCAGTTTTCGTGCCGAGCCACGCAAAATGGGAGGTTCGCTGATGCGCGTGTTTCGCGACACCCGCTTCTCGCGCGATAAAACTCCATACAAGACAAATATCGGCATCCAGTTCCGTCATGCACTGGGCAAGGACATTCACGCTCCCGGGTTCTATGTGCATATCGCCACGGATGAGAGTTTCTTTGCTGTTGGTTGCTGGCATCCGGAGGCCGATGCGCTGGGGAAAATACGCGATCACATCGTAAAGAAACCGGAGAAATGGTTTACCGCCCGTGACGATAAAAAATTCAAAGCTCAATGGGAGCTTTGGGGCGATACCCTGACGCGACCGCCGCGCGGCTACGATGCCAATCATCCGGCAATTGCAGATATAAAACGCAAGGACTTCGTTGCCCTTGCGCCTTTGTCTGCAGCAGAAGTGGCGGGAGCAGGGCTGGTCAAACTGGCGGGCAAACGGTTTGCCGAGACGGCGCACTTCATGAAATTTCTATGCGAAGCGCTGGACGTTCCGTATTGACCAAATTTACTTGGCGCAAATATGCAGCTATAGTAAACATGCAGCATAGGACTTGGAAATATTTTTACCCTGAAACGTTAGAGTTCCGACATCGTACTCGTGCCAACTAAGGAGTAATTATGAATAATGAGTCACCAGGTTTTTTTCGTCAGCTTCCCAGCGCACTTCCCGGTCTTGCCTTGATTATTGTCACCATGGTGGTGATCCGCCTATGGATCGAACCCTGGATGGGCAGCGCCGAGATTCTCGGGCAGAAGGGCTGGCTAATCAAAGTAACCCACCTCAATTACATTCTGCTCGGCATCATTTGCGGCATGCTTTATCGCAATGTCATCTTCGGCGGGAAGATGCCGGAGATGTTCAGTAACGGATTCAAGCTGTCCCGGCTCATGATCAAGTCAGGCATCATCATGCTTGGCTCGCTCTATACTTTCTCGGCCATCGTCCAGCTCGGTTCCATGGCAATCTTCCTGATTGGTGGCTTCGTCATCCTGACCATCTTCATGGTCCTGTGGCTGGGCAAGGTATTCGGCCTTGATCGTTCCATGACCGGTGTACTGGCCAATGCACTGAGCATTTGCGGCGTCAGTGCTGCCGTCGCTACCGCGCCGGCAGTGGAAGCGAAGGCGAGCCATGTCGCTTATGCGATTGCCACCATTCTGGGCTTCGGCATCCTGACCATGTTCATCAGCCCGTTTATCGGTCACGCGCTCGACCTGACCGATCTTCAGTACGGCGCATGGATCGGTACCGGCATTCTCAATTCCGGACAGGTACTGGCTGCAGCGCTGGCATTCAACCCCAATGTTGCGCCGGGCACGGCAGTCTCTGTTGCCGAGATATGGAACATCATGCGTGTGATTTCCATTCCCTTCGCCGTATTCGCAGTAACGGTTTGGTACTGGGCTGGCAAGGAAGAATCTGATGTTTCCGGAAAGAAGAAGTCACTGGGCACGCTGCTGGTGGAAAAATTTCCGGTGTTTGTTATTGGCTTCATGGTCATGGTGTTCTTCACCAGCATGGGCGCATTTGGCGACGTCGGCATCAAGGGCGGGCCGCCTGCCTCCGATACGATCAAAATGCTGCGCAACGTAATGCAATGGGTGTTCGGCTTCGGACTGGTTGGCCTTGGAGGTTTTATTGACTTCAAGGAACTGCGTCAGGCAGGCGGTGCGCCGCTCAAGCTGGGCCTCATCGTCGGCATTACAAAATACACGCTGGCACTGGTTGTCGTTCTGCTGATCAAGGATCACCTGGTGTCTATCTAATCACTGCGAGGAGAAAATTATGGCCAACCAGCAAAAAATGGGCAGCGAAACGATCGGTGCCGCCGGTCCGAAAAGCAAGATGACGCTTTTCAAGGATGATCGCGCTGAGGATATCGGATCCATCATTGTCACCGTTATTATTGTTGCTGCGATCGTGCTGCTGACAATGAAGTAACCCGGTATGAACAACGGCAACATCGTGGTCGCGGTTGACGGTTCAGAGGCATCGCAAGGTGCCCTGGATCATGCCGTAAGTCTTGCCCGTCAGAGCAATACGGCCCTGACGGGAATTTTTGTTATCGACTCACAATGGGGTGATTTCATCGACAACGATTGGCAGTCGGCCAAAGGTGCGCGGCAAGGTTTTCTTGACTATATCCGCGATGAGCAGGAACAGCAGGCCGCAGCGGCACGAGCTCAATTTGTGCAGGCTACAGAGGGAATGGGACAGGTTTCTTTCTCGGTTCATGCTGGCGATCCCACCGAAGTCCTGGTCGAGCATGCCTCGTCGGCAAACACCGGCATTCTGGTCGCAAGTCGGCGCGTTTTTCAGGTAAGCGGAAGACCCAGCTTGAAGTCGCTCGCGGCAACATTGGCAAAAAAAGCATCCCGTCCTATTCTGTTGTTCCCCTGATAGACCAAGGAGGTTCGGCGATCATATCTTGAAGTACGCCATATCTTCCTGAAGTTTGTCCGCCAACGCATTCAACTGATCCGCTGCTGCCGAATTGCTCTGGGTCGCGGCATTGGTTTCCTCGGTCATGGTGGCGATATTCTCGATGTGGCTGGCAATTTCGTTGGCCGTGACGGCCTGAGCCTTGGTAGCATTGGCTACTTCCTGTGCCTTCGACAGTGAATCGGTTGCCTGACGCTGGATATTGTCGAGCACACCCGTCGCCTGCAAAGCCAGTTCTTGTCCCTGTTTTACCATTGGCGTCGCATTTTCCATGGCGACGACAGTCTGCTGGGTATCCGCCTGAATGGCTTCGACCATGCCTGAAATTTCGCTCGTCGCCTGCGTGGTCCGTTCCGCCAGCTTTCTGACTTCGTCGGCAACCACCGCAAAGCCGCGTCCCTGTTCGCCTGCGCGTGCCGCTTCGATGGCGGCATTGAGGGCAAGCAGATTAGTCTGATCCGCAATTTCCTTGATGACCTGGGTGATTTTGCCTATTTCCTGGGAACGTTCCACCAGAGACTGGATGCGAGCCGTGGAATCATGAACAGAAGTGGCTATGTGTTCTATTTTTTCAGCTGCCTGGCGCACCACATCGCCACCCCGACCTGCCAGATCAGCCGTCTCACGTGAGTTGGTTTCTGTGGTCAGCGCAATCTCCGACACTTCGTTGATGCTGACGGTAAGCTCCTCGATGGCTGCGGCAGTTGCAGCACTGGACTCGGCCTGATTCTGTGTCGCAAGACTGATTTCTTTTGCAGCCACGGACAACTCGTGGGATTCCTTCGCCAGAATCTCGGTACTGCTGCGGATGCTGCGCACGATACCCGCAAGCTTCTCCTGCATGGTTCCCAAGGTTCCCAGCAGGTTGCCCGTTTGGTCGCTCGTAGAAACGATGCGCCGTGTCAAATCTCCGTTGGCAAAACCTTCCGCCTGTTCCGCAGCCATGGCGGGCTCGCCGCCGATCTGGCGCATTACGCTGTGCTCGATTCTCCAACCCAGCACGCCGAGCAACACCGCAATCACCACAAGAA
This sequence comes from uncultured Sideroxydans sp., assembly GCA_964404355.1. Taxonomy (GTDB): domain Bacteria; phylum Pseudomonadota; class Gammaproteobacteria; order Burkholderiales; family Gallionellaceae; genus Sideroxyarcus. Next base: position 10,988 of record CAYOJU010000002.1, read on the forward strand.
AGATGATCGATTTAAGTGCAGCCTGCCGAAAATCGGCATCGACATCTTCAATGTACACCCCTGTTGCCAGCCACCAGCCCCAAGGCTGAAAGACCTTGGCATAAGACACTTTGGGGATAGGATCCTTGGAACCGGCCTTGGGAAACATATAGTCGATGTGGGCGCTGCCATCCTTTTTGAGCAGGTCTATCCATTCCTTGATGTAGTACTTGCCGTTCGGATCTTTGCTATCCAGAAAGTTTTTCCCCTCTCGTTCGGGTTTGGCGGCATGCATGAGATTGATGCCATTCATATCGTAGATGAATAAATAATCGGCACCGTGGTTGAATCTGCTCTTGCGCAGATTGTCCATGGCCAAGCGCTGCGCTTCCTGTTCAGTGATCTTGCCTGCCTTGAACAGGTCATACTGTTGCTGAATTACGCCCATGCCGGTATCGACCAGCGCTTCAAGGGCGAGTTTCTTTTCATCCAGAATGTGCGAACGCAAATCCAGCACCGAATAGCCGCCCAGCAAGATCAGCCCCAGCAACATACTGCCAAGCATCACATAAAGTCGCGCCTTGAGTGTCAGGCTCTTGTTCGTGTTCATGGTTGCTCCCTGATTGATTCAAAAAATGTAAGGCATCATTCTCTGTAACAATATCCAGACACTACTAACACACGACTCATCTCTATTTGACTACCCCCGGTTTGAAACCGGATATCTCTGTGCGAAAAGGAGAACGGCTGATAAATGGTTCTCTCTGGTGATGCTATCGTCCTTATTACAAAAAAGATTAGGGCAAAATATGTATTTTTTTCAGAATGGTCCAAAACCTTAATTGGGTAACCGGGGTCAAGAGTTGCACCCGGTTGACGCGCTAGGTGTTCCAGCGTTAGCAACGCGCCGGGCACAGTGCCAATTCGCTCCATTCAGTCGTATAACGTTTCGACCGGTGGTTTCTGCGCATCGCCCAGGTTTTATCGGTTCCTTCGCCCAGCAGCCTGAT
>CAYOJU010000002.1:12076-25230 GCA_964404355.1 uncultured Sideroxydans sp.
ATACCGGTCAGGTCGAGGAAAGACTCATCGATGGAATATACCTCCTGATCCGGGCTGAACTGCGCCAGCAGCGACATCACCCGGTTGGAGAGATCAGCATACAGGCTGTAATTGGAAGAGAAGGCGATGATACCGTGCCGCTTGGCCATGTCTTTCATCTGGTACCAGGGCACAGCCATTTTCATCCCCAGGTCTTTTACCTCCTGCGAACGCGATACTACGCAACCGTCATTATTGGAAAGCACCACCACGGGTTTGCCTTCCAACCCGGGTTGAAACACGCGCTCGCAGGAAACAAAGAAGTTATTGCAATCCACCAGCGCGATGGCTCTTGTCATACCTTATGCACATTCCACTGCACCACACCCCAGATGCTGAACTCCTGTTCCGGCTTGATGGTCACTTCCGGGTAATCGGGATGTGCGGCGCGCAGCAACTTGCCCTGCGGCGTATACAGCAACTGCTTCACGGTGAACTCGCCATCCACCACAGCTACCACCACACAGCCGTGAGTAGCGGGAACGGAACGGTCAACGATCAGCAAATCACCGTCAAAGATACCCAGTTCACGCATCGAATGTCCTGCCACGCGCATGAAGAACGTCGATTCCTTATGTTGGATCAAATGCTCATCCAGACTCAGTCGCCGTTCGACATAGTCATCGGCGGGCGAGGGAAAGCCCGCAGGCACGGCCTTGCGCAAGAGGGCGCGCTGCCTTTCAAACATCGATTTATTGGGGTGCGTCAGCGACAGCAGCGCAGAGTGAGCGGCGCGGTGCCCCGGGCTGGCAAGGCTAAGATTGAGACTGGTCATGGCAATATATCCAACAGAACGAACGTTCTTTAATAATAGAGAACGTTCGTTCTGTTGTCAATGCAATACGAATTGATTGGTGCGCGCGCCCAAGGCCGGCAATCAAGCACCTTCCTCAGGCTTTACTTTCTGCAGTATCGAGCAATGCCACGATACGCCTGGAAATACCGTCCACTTTGGCATAGAGCTTTTCTGCATTAGCCTTGTCGCCGGTTTTCATTGCCAGGACGATTTCCTTGATCGTCCGGTGCAGTTCGGCGTGCGGTTCTTCGACATCGCGCAATTCCTGAATATGCCCGTACTGCTTCAATCCTTCGCTGTAATACCATTTGCCAAATGCGCATTGCTGGTGGGAAACGGCTTCGGCTTCCGTCAGCGTTGCCTTGCCGTCGAGGAAAGAGCGCAAGCGGGTCTTCCAGTTCAGGTGGGCGGACTTGGCACCCGACAAATCCAGCTTGGCGCTGCCGACCTTGAATTGGCCGACCGAGGTTTTCAGTTGATCCACCAATTTAGCCAGATCGGCGACAGCATCCTCCGTACTTTTTACGCCGGTCGCTGTTACTACAGCCATCTGGTTGATTGTCGCGATACTGTTATTGATTCCCTCGGCTACGCCGAGTTGCTCCTTGGCTGAGCTCGCAATCTCGCTATTCATATCGCGGATGCTGGCCACTGCCTTGGTGATTTTATTAAGGGATTCACCGGCGTTACCGGCCTGACCGACGCTGGCATCGACACGCTGGCGACCTTCTTCCATGACCTTGACTGCAGCCAGCGCCTTGACTTGCAACTGCTCGATCATTTGCTGAATGCGTGCAGTCGCCTCCTGGGTGCTTTGCGACAGTTTGCGTACCTCATCGGCAACGACGGCAAATCCGCGCCCCTGTTCTCCTGCCCGCGCCGCTTCAATCGCGGCATTGAGCGCCAGCAGATTGGTCTGGTCGGCGATACCTTTGATGGTTTCCAGAATCGTACCGATATTGCGGCTGTCGCCTTCCAGTTCGGCAATTACTTCCGCTGCGTGCCCGACCTCATCGGCGACCGAATGGATAGACGCGATGGTTTCGCTCACCACGGTCATGCCCAAATTGGCCTCGGTATCGGCTTGTTGCGCGGCCGTTACTGCGTTGCCGGCACTTGCGGCCACTTGCTGCACGTTGAGCAACATGCCCTGGATGGCTTCGGCGACTTTTGCAGTTTCCCGGTCCTGCTGATCGATGCTGTTTCCGGTTTGCTGGGCAACCGATGAAAGACGAGCTGAGTCTGTATTGATCAGGTGAGTCGCCTCAACCACACGTAACATGGCCTGCTGGATTTTTGCGCCGAAATGGTTAAAAGCAGACGTGAGCTTGACCAGTTCATTGCCGCCGTGCTCGACCAGACGCTTTGTCAGGTCGCCATCCCCATCCGCGATTTCACCCATCGCATCGGCAACATCCGCCAAAGGCCGCGTGATGCTTCGCCTGATAATCCCCGAAATCAAAAGCAGTGTGATGATGACGCCCAGCATCAACCAGACGTTATGCCAGACCTGAACACGCATCGCCGCATCCACATCATCCACATAAATACCGGAACCAATCATCCAGCCCCATGGCTCAAACTTTTTCACATAGGATAATTTCGGGAAAAGTTCTTCAGTAACACCGCCGCCTTCCTTGGGCTTGGGCCAGTTATATGTGACATAGCCCTTGCTGCTTTTGTCGATCACCTCGACAAAAGCCACGAACAGATTCTTTTTGCCGTCGGTCTCTATCGGTGCCGCGTTATCGCCAAAACTCTGGCTGGTCGCGCATTTGAATTTTTCTGCATTCAGAACCTTGCCGTCGAGAGAAGGGACGGTCGGGTGCATGATCATCGTCGGGAACGGCTTGCCGAGATCATTGATCCAGAAGTATTCCTTCTCTTCGTAGCGCAGTGCTTTGATGGTATTGAGGGCTTCGGCGCGTGCTGCCGCTTCGGTCAGCGTTCCGGCCTTTTGAAGCTCGTAGTTATGTGCAAGGACACCGTATGCGGCTTCTACCAGGTGTCTGGTTTTCAGTTCTTTCTCGGTCCACAAGGTATTGCGGACGTTGAATACATCAATGACGCCGCCTGCAACAATGGCGCTGATAAACAGTGCCATCATCAGCCATAATTTATTGCGAATACTTAGGTTATCAAGAAATTGGAACATTCTACCTCCCGACCTGAGATGGGAACCGCCCTGACGTATGCTTGTGGCAGAAATGGATTACCAAAGGCTACGGGTATCCTTCGGCAAAGTACTGTAAAACATTAGGGGAAAATAGCTATAGACGAAGGTCTATATAGTTCTATATCTTTTCCATATAGCCGGGAAAGGTCTTTACTGCTAGATTGCGGGTTGATGCATTATTAGCCTCCCGGCCGAGAGGGGAGGCAATTACGGAGCACCTGAAAGGAATACATGGAATTCTACATTTACTGGTTTTTGCTGGCGCTGGTTCTTGCTGGCCTGGAAATGGTCACGGGCACGTTTTACCTGTTGATGGTTGCCATTGCGATGGCAGTGGGCGGATTGGCGGGATGGCTGGGCATGAGCCTGCCCTGGCAATTGCTGCTTAGCGCTGTGGCAGTAGTCGCGGGCACAATTATCTTGCGGCGCTGGAAAAGTGGTCACGCTACCGAAGCGCCGAACGCCAGCCTGGACATCGGCCAGCCGGTACGTGTCATCAAGTGGCACGACAATGGAAACGCGCGGGTCTTCTACCGCGGCGCGGAGTGGGATGCGGAGCCCGAATCTGCCGACACCCCGCGTGATACAACGCTCTACATCGCCGCAGTGCGCGGCTCCGGCCTGGTTCTGACACATCGCAAATAATTGCCTCATCAAGGAGAAAACATGGAAATCGCTCTGTTCGTACTGCTTGCAGCAATCATCTTCATCATCAAGGCACTCAAGGTTGTGCCGCAGCAGAACGCATGGGTGGTGGAGCGCCTTGGGCGCTTTCATGCCACGTTGTCGCCCGGGCTGAATGTGGTGATCCCGTTCATCGACAATGTCGCCTACAAACACATGCTCAAGGAAGTGCCACTTGATGTGCCAAGCCAGATCTGTATTACCAAGGACAACACCCAACTGCAGGTGGACGGCATCCTGTATTTTCAGGTCACCGATCCCAAGCTGGCGTCCTACGGCACCAGCAACTACATCATGGCGATCACCCAGCTTGCCCAGACCACCTTGCGTTCCGTCATCGGCAAGATGGAACTGGACAAGACCTTTGAAGAGCGCGACGACATCAACCGTGCCGTGGTGGCGGCGCTGGATGAAGCGGCGACCAGCTGGGGCGTCAAGGTGCTGCGCTACGAGATCAAGGACCTGACTCCGCCGAAAGAAATTCTTCACGCCATGCAGGCACAGATCACTGCCGAGCGCGAGAAGCGCGCGCTGATCGCCGCATCGGAAGGACGCAAACAGGAACAGATCAACATCGCCACCGGCGAACGCGAAGCCTTCATCCAGCGTTCGGAAGGCGAAAAACAATCGGCCATCAATCGCGCACAGGGCGAGGCAGAAGCCATCAAGGCTGTCGCTTCGGCAACGGCACAAGCGATCCAGCAAGTGGCCCAGGCCATCCAGAACCCGGGCGGCATGGATGCAGTCAACCTCAAGGTTGCGGAGAAATATGTCGAAGCATTCAGCAATGTCGCCAAGGAAGGCAATACCCTGATCCTGCCCGGGAATCTGGCGGATATGGGGGGAATGGTGGCAACGGCAATGAGCATTGTGAAGGCACAGAAGTAATGTTCATTGGCAAGTTAAAGCACGTTGTTGGCGCTGGAGTGTATGCAACGCTGTTGGGAATTTCTGGGGTGCATGCGGATATCGTACCCCAAGGCAAAGCAGAGGTTGCAGCAGACGACGCCTGGGCTTTCAAGCTTACGCCATCCTACTATGTCACCACTCACGAGAAGGATGCATTCGATCTCAACCTGCGCGCAAAGTATGGTTCGCATGCCGTTTGGCTGGGTTACTACCGGCGCGATGGCGAGTTTGATCAGACCCGCACCGGCTACGAATACACAGCGCAAATACCCTACGGCCAGTTGGTACCCTCATTGCAATTGGCGACTCATGGTTTCGCCGGCGGTTCCATCAATGCCCAGGTCGGCAATTCGATCTATGCGCTGCTCGGTTTCGGGCGCACCAATACGCATGACTACTACAATCTTAATTTTGATCCGAACGATTCCGTCACGTACGGGTTCGGAACGAGCCAGTTACCGCAATCAAGCCTCGCCTTGTTTACTGTCAGGGACAACAGACTCCACACCGATCAGGTAGTCACCCATGCAGTCTGGCGCTTGTCGTCAGACGACCGCCATCGGTGGACGGTGGATTTGTCGAGCAAGCATGGCCGCGCCACAGTTGATGATGAACCTGTGTCGGGCAACGCTCTTTCAGTGACCTATGATTATCAGGATGTATTTTTCCGGCTGGCTCAAGACCGGAAGGTCAATTTCACCACCGAGGATCAGACCCGTTTTTCCATCGGGCTGCGGTACTAAAAATATTTTCCGAATCATGAAAATTGCGATCGCCACCAACGACAACTGGTCCAAAGTTTCCGGACACGCCGGTCAAACCCGGGCGTGGCTGGTATTTGACTGTGTGCCGGGCCAGGCAATCCCTGAACCGCAACGCATCCAGCTCAGCAAGGAACAACTGCCTCATTATTTCAAGGACGACGCCCCGCATCCGCTACATGGCGTGGAGATTATTGTCGCCGCCAGTGCCGGCGACGGCTTTGTACGCCACATGGAAAAATGGGGCGCTAAAGTTTTGCTCACCGGAGAGGTTGATCCGCCTGCGGCATTGAAAAAGATACTGAACGGTGAAGCTTTACCGGAGACCCGTTTCGATATTACAACCACGCTTTGCAAACTGCGCGACCTTTTCTCCAGCCATTGACGCTCGCTTCTTTAACGTTATAACCGTCACAGAGGACTTTACTATGAGAATCCATATTGCAACGCTTCTACGTAGTGCAGTTCTGCTGGCCGTGTTTTTCCTTGCTGCCTGCGGTGGTGGAAACCAGACCTGCTCGGTGGGCGGTACGCTCACCGGTCTGGCCGCCGGCAACAGCATCACGCTTACCAACAACGGCACAGACAAACTCACCCTTGGCACCAATGGCGCTTTTACCTTTCCGGCCAAACTGGCCAATGCCGCTTCCTACAAGCTGACGCTGTCCGCGACTACACCCACGGTTCAATCGTGTACCGTGACAGAGGGGGCGGGGAACATCAGCGCAGGCAACGTCACCACCGTGAAAGTGACCTGTTCCACCGCAGTTGAAGCCGGTGTGGTGCAACTGGTGAGCGGGGAAGTGCAGCAGACCACTGCAGCCGGGCAGCAGCACGCAATCCAGAAGGGTGACACGGTGAACGAAGGCGACACCCTGAGTTCCAGCCCCAAGGCCACGGCAAAAATCAGAATGGGCGATGGCGGACTTATTACCATGCGAGCCGATACCCAACTCAAGATCGACAGCTACAAATTCAACGGCAAGCAGGATGGCAGCGAACAAAGCTTCTTCTCGCTCGTCAAAGGCGGCTTCCGTTCAGTCACCGGCCTAATCGGCAAGTTGAACAAGAAAAACTATCGTGTCGTGACACCCACGGCGATACTGGGCATACGCGGCACCGACCACGAGGTTCTTTATGTCGCACCGGGCAGCGACCTGGCCAAACTCTCGGCTGTCGGCACCTACGACAAAGTGAACAGCGGCGCGACGACACTGACGAATGACAAGGGCACCGTGGCGATCCTGCCGAAGCAGATGGGCTATGTGGCCGCACCAGACCAGAAGCCCACCTTGCAACCGGTCAACATCAAACTCTTCACTGCAGAAGAAACGTTGTATCCGTTCGATGGACGGTGGGCAACGACGCTGGTGTGCGATGACACAACAGACAAGAAAGGCTTCGTCAAAGGCTATACATGGCTTTTTGACGTAACAATCGAGCACGGAAAGTTGAATGGTCAGTACGGACAGCCTGGTACGCCCAGCTCTGGAACTTATGCAGGACAAGTTCAAAGCGACGGGACGGTTGATATCGACGCGCACGGTAACACCGGCAAGACGGAATACACCGTTGGAAAAGTTGCTCGTGGCACTCCCTTCTCTTATCCGATGAAAGGCAAATTCTCGGAATCAACCGGCCACGCAACCCGTACGAAGACAAGGCCTTGTGAAGCAACGTTTACCAAACAATAGGAAATAACAGTGTGAGGTTCTGAAAAATGAACCAAACCTGAAGTCTGTTTAAATCCCTGAGCGCAGTAGTGGTCTGCATCATTGGTCTCGCACATTCTTCGTGCGCCGCCACTACAATAGCCGCATGTCTTCTCCCACCCTGAAAATCATCGAGAACATTGCGGATATTCCTGTGGCGGAATGGGATGCGCTGGCGGGAAACGACCCCATGCTTTCACATGCCTTCTTTCTTGCGTTGCAGGAAAGCGGCTGCGCCATGCCGCAGTTCGGCTGGAAGGCGCAATTTCTCACTTCATGGCAGGACGATCATCTGTCGGGCGCCATGCCGCTTTACCTGAAAATGAATTCGTATGGCGAGCACGTGTTCGACTTTGCATGGGCAGAGGCTTATAAGCGCTACGGGCTGCGCTATTACCCCAAGCTGGTATGCACCGTGCCGTTCACACCGGTGACCGGGAGACGCTTTCTGGCAGCATCCGATGAAATACGCGCGTTGTTACTAAAAAATGCGTTGCAATATGCCAAAGAATCGGGCGTTTCTTCGCTGCACTGCCTGTTCCTGAACGAGGCCGATGCTTTGGAAGCGCAGACCCAGGGCATGTTGTTGCGCGGGGATGTACAGTTTCATTGGCAAAATCCGGGCTACCGCGATTTTGATGATTTCCTGTCCACACTCAGCCGCGACAAACGCAAACGCATCAAACAGGAACGGCGCAGGGTGAGAGAGGCGGGCATAGAAGTGCAATGTGTCACCGGACATGACGCCACGGCAGAGCAGTGGGCTTTCTTTGCCTCTTGTTATTTGCATACCCTGCGTCTGCACCATTCTCCGCATCAGTTGAATGAAGATTTCTTTCAGCGCATCGGTGCTGCGCTACCGCAACACACCCTGCTGGTCATTGCAACACGCGAAGGACGCCCCATCGCGAGTGCGCTGAATTATGTGACCGGAGAAACCCTGCATGGGCGTTCATGGGGCACGTTCGAATTTCACTCCGGCCTGCATTTCGAGACGTGCTACTACCAGGCAATCGAGTATTGCATTGCGCACAACATCAAGACATTTGAGGGTGGGGCGGGAGGAGAACACAAATTGGCCCGCGGCTTCCTGCCCGTGGCGACGCGCTCGGCACATTGGCTGGAACAGCCCCAGTTTGCGCAAGCCGTGGAAAATTATTTAATGGAGGAAGCCGATGCCGTTGCGGAATATGTGGACGATCTGAATGAGCGAAGCCCGTTCAAGCGAAAATAGGCATTGGGCAATTCAGGACTCATCAGTCGCTATACGCGGAAACCCCTGTGTTGAATACGCATTTTTACCTATTCCTTTCCGCCATTGCTTTTCTTATGATCAAACCGCTACTTGCATCCGGTGCCAGATCAGGCACAAGTAATGACACAAACACTGCCATGCGCAACGGGGGCTTTACAGGATATCGCTATCATGGGCTTCAGACCATCATACAAAGGACAAACCAGAGAAGAGCACAGAGTCACTACCGATATTGGTTGGCTTGCCGCTGTGTCGGTGGCAATAATTGTGCTGATTGTGATTTAAATGAGCTGACGGTAATCGGTTTAAAACCTGTTTTACAGGAGGGCTTTATTAACCGGCCTTTTCGGGCAAGATACGAGATGTCGTAGAATACAAGCGGTTTTGCCAGCGCCATATTTATTACTGGCCTCATTTTAGTTCCTATACAGGTTTATGCCAGACGACAACAGACCCCAGCTGAATTGGGATATACAACTCAACTTTGATAACCTCGAAGTTACAAAGCCAGCGGCTCCGCCGCCTCCAATAATCCCGCCCCGGATAATAATCGGGGAGAAATTTCCCAAAATTCTGCTTCGTATAGAGTTGCTTTGGGGTTCACTGGAACTGCACAATTATCTTGAACACACTCTGTTTACCGATCGCTCAAACCGGCAGGGATTTCCGGAAGACGTGTTGCGCGCATTGGGCGAAATACATACTGAACATGTGCGGGTACTCAAGCAAAAGAATTTGATCAGTGTAGACGTGTGGGATATTTAGGAATAGCGAATCGCATCGTGTCCTGATGATGCATTGGAAATATCGAACTCAATCAGCCAGGGTTGACTCAAAACCATCTCCCGTTTATCCCGCAACTTTGGATTTTTCTGCTTGTCTGAGCCAATAGGACAAGCAGGATTACTCCCTGCAATTTCGCCGTAAATTCTCATTATGCAGTTGGTATTTCCATGAGTCGGCGTGGGCGTCGCGACAACGGCGATGTAATCCGGTCTCAAGCAAAGGAAACAAGATGTGCAGATGGGTAGATATCGCAAATGTATACCACCTGACGCCGGGTAGTCGCCGCCGTGAGACGAATGTTTATGGAGTCGCCGTGGCCGTATTCAATATTGACGGTGAATACTATGCTATCAGGGACGCATGCCCCCATGACGGAGGCGAGTTGTTTAGTGGCGAGTTGAGAGGCGAAGAAATCATTTGCCCGCGTCATGGTGAACACTTTTCAATCAGAACAGGAGCCATGCTGGATTGGCCTGCCACAGAGAAATTGGATACTTTTCCTGTGCGGGTATCACATGGAAATATTCAGGTCGAAATTGAAATACCGGAATTTCATTAAGACTAATTGAATCGTCAGTGTGCCGCAGATCGAGTCGCTGTAATCCATCTGAACAAACAGACTCTTTCAACCATTTTTGCGTATCAAGATGAACGTAACTTTCGTCAGCGATTGTTGTCCATGTATTTGCCGAATCTTCTCAAGACAGGAGGCCTATCATGACACAACTCCATTTGCGTTCCGAGATATGGGATACCTTTACGGGTAGCCACATGTCGGTTTTAAAACTGTTCCTTCTCTATGCAGTCCCGCTGTCAGTGATCCCGCCGGCCATGATCTATTATGCTGGCGCAATGTATGGTGGGCATTTGTTGCTCGCGTTGACCAGCCTGCAACTGCAGGCCATCGCCATCGTGTTCTACGCTGTCGAATTGGTGATGACCTTCCTGGTTGCCATCATGATCCAGCGTATGGGTGACGTGGTAGACATCAAGCCCGCCTTCGAGGATTGCTACAAGCTGGCGGTGGTGGTGCCGACACCGTTATGGATCGCACCCGTGTTCCTGTTCATCCCCAGCTTCATCTTCAACCTCGCGGTCGGCGCGGTGGCGCTGATACTCTGCGGCATACTTATTTTCAAAAACGTGCCGGCGATCCTCAAGGTTGAGGAAGAGGGGCATGCCATCCTGCTGTCCGGTTCCATTCTGGCAGTTGGAATGGTGGCGTGGGTTGCGATCATGTTTCTCACGTTCCTCAGCTGGAGCTTCATCACTTCGACCCTGCCACTTCTGGTTTGAACTGGCAGGCAAAAATGCAGCTTATTCAGGCTGCAGGACGGGGAAGGCGCGAGTCTTCCCCGTTTATCCTGACCTGAAGAATCGACTGGTCTGTACCTTTAGTCCAATAGCCGAAAAGAGACTTTACTGCTAGTCTTCTGCGGCGGTATAAGTTAGGCAATGTTGGGTTGCAGGGGTAATTGAACCGAAAAAGGCTTTGCTGCCAGGCCTTGGTGAAGCAAAATACGCAGAGTTAAAGATATTTTTTCGTAATGGATGAGAATGTATTTTGAATAATCAATTTCGACCAGATCGCGAAACGTCACCACGCCCGACATGTGCGAATTGCATTCACGCTTTCAGGCAACACGTTGAGCCTGAAATGGCTATCTGCGTTCCTCATTTGAAACTCATTCGTCTCAAAGACTCATTGGCTTGTGAGTTGTACTCAGCAACAAATAATCAGATTCGATCAAAGAGATAGTGGCGCAGGATTCCCCTCATGCCGCGATTACCGGCCCGACGAGTCATCCCGGTAACCGGGCCTGCTTTACGCCAACGGCGCAGGTCACACTTTTTCTTCAAAGGTGTGCTTGTCTGAAATAAAGGCCACAGTCACACAGCCTGGTCCGGTAAACGCGCCCGCGGTGATGCTCATCGGTGCAATATGAATTGCCACGCCGGCCTTGTCAGCCGCGGCTTTCAATCGCGGGAATCCGGGCATATCCTTTACCACGAGCGGATCGCCACCATAACCAATACATATCCCCGGTGCCAGCAAACCGGCCTCTACCGCACGAGTGGCATTGGCGAGCATGGTCTCGACCGCGGCATCAAAGCGCCGCATCTTTGCCACCGGGCCGGTCTCATCCATGTGACCGAGCAGGATCGGTTTGATGTCTAGCATTGAACCCAGCATGAAACTTGCCCAGTTGATGCTCTTGTCGCCGCGTTTGGATGCCCGTTTGTAGATGTGAACCAGGTCGGGCGGCACCATGTAGCAATACGTGTGAGGCACCATCGCATGGATGCGCGAATCGATCACTGACGGCGAGGCGCCAGCCTTGATCATGCGGATTACCTCTGCGGCAAGTACCGCAGAGCCGGTGAAGATGTTGCCGCTATTGATGACTGCCAGCGCAAAGTGACCGTCAACCCCGGCATCGCGGCGCACCTGCTTGTACTTGCCGAGGATGCCAAACGATGCTTTCATTGCGTTTTCGTAGATGTCGCTGCGTGACCTTGTCACCGTGAGGCAGAACACATGGTCATACTGGCGCACCAGTTTTTCCAGAAATAGCTTCTCGATTTGCTCGCTCGAGAATGGGAACGACTCGGCGAGGAGATCGGTATTCTGATCCATTTGCTGCGAGTGGAATGCAATCGTCTGGCGTTCGTTGCGATGATCTTCGAAAGTCTGGTCGCCTATCTTGAGCGTGGTCGGCATCAGTTCGATGCCATCTTCCTCGAAAAAGCTGCGCGGCAAATCACAGCTTGAATCAACCACTAATCCAATTTTCATTACCCATCTCCCTGATGTTGTCAGCTGTGTCAGCCGTATTATTTTGTACTGCGGTGCGCAAGATTACACAGACCCGGAATTTTCGCCAGAAGGAAATTCTACACCCCCATAATTAACACTTGGAATGGAAGGGGCTTTGCTGCTAATCTTCTGCGCGGCAAAGGCATTAGCAATGCAGGATAATTTTGTGGATCCTTGATATCGGGGTGTGCAATGGCAATCAAGAATGTACCGGATAAATCCCGGGAAATTACACTGCGCCGGTGGCGAGTGATGGAAATCGTAGCGCTGGACGGAACTCGCAGCCGCCATGTATGGGGGCATGACGTAGAGAACGACCGCGGTCTTGCATCCAGCCCGATCACCGAATTCAACATGGAAACCAAGATAGCCATATCGCGCAGCGGCAGAAAATACAAGCTGGTCGGTCTGCCGGGCAATTCCCGCCTGGGAAAGGGCGCGTGGAGCCGCTGGCGCCGCGATAACGAGGTTGTTTCCGAGGTGGATGTAACAAACGAATACATGAACATCGATCAATTATCGACAGCCGAACTCACAAAGTTCAACACCAATGCAGATCAATCAGACGACCTGTAAATACAACCCCTGGCGCCACCTTTTGGCCGCAATCATATATTCTTTGCTGCACACGGCGGTCAGGCCGGGCAATAACCTCGTTTCAGCGGAATAGCGCAAGACAATTTCCGGAAAGCGGTCTTGGCTTATTGTCGGAATGGGCAGAAGCGGAATAGGCGAGGTTATAATCCGACGCAACGGCGAAGCAAATTTCAAGATTGGCTTTGCTCCTTAGTACAAATAATTGTCAAAGGGGAGACTCATGAAATTATCCAAATTATTTCTGCTTGCATTCACCTGTCTATTTGCACTGAGCGCAGAAGCCGCGCCCGATGTCGTCCGGCTCGGCAATCTCAAATTCGCGCACTATGGCGCGGTATCCTACATGAAGGAGATCGCGCCCAAATATAACCTCGTCATCGAAGAGCGTGTCTTTGCCAAGGGGCTCGATATTCTTCCCGCAACCATCGCGGGGGAAATCGACATTGCGGCTAGCGCGCTGGATGCGGCAGTCGCCGGCCGCGCAAGCGGCGTGCCGATCTTCGTGGTGGCTGGATTCGCCAAGGGCGGTGCGCGCATCGTTGCGCGTCCCGATCTGAACATCAAATCGGTGGCCGACCTCAAAGGCAAGAAAGTCGGGGTGGCGCGCGGTGGTGCGCAAGA
>CAYOJU010000002.1:25330-26882 GCA_964404355.1 uncultured Sideroxydans sp.
TTCCAGGACAATCCCAAGCTGGCTGAAAAATATGTGCGCGAGCAGATGTTCAAGAATCAGATCACCAGCGAAGACTATCAGGATGCCATGAGCAACGCGTCGTTCACGTATGACATCAGCCTCGAACACGTGCAAACCACTGCCGACATGATGAAGCAATACGGCGTAGGCAAGCTGAGCAGTGCGCCGCAAGCGAAAGATTGGGTGCGTCTCGACCTGCTCGACAACGCCAAGAAAGAATTGAAGATCAAGTAAGGCGATAAGACCGAGATGAAGAATCCCTATCTGGCCAAGGCAGTCGATACGCTGCAAGGCTTTCTGGTGCCAATCGCCATCGTGGCGCTCTGGCAGTTTTTGTCGTCGCGCCACATCGTCAATCCGCAGATATTGCCCGCACCGACCGCTGTAATCGCCAAGTGGTGGGAATATCTGCTGCCAACCGACCCCTTTGACCCGGCCCATTCTAGCTTTCTGGCCTGGTGCTTTTCCGGCGAAATGTTACGTGATGCCTACGCCAGCATGTACCGGGTCGTGGTGGGATTCCTGGTCGGTGGCGTACTGGCAATTCCCTTGGGGCTGTTGATGGGCGCGAACGATCGCATCTACAAACTGTTCAACCCGCTGATACAGGTGCTGCGCCCGATCCCTCCCATCGCATTCATTCCGCTGTCCATCCTGTGGTTCGGTTTGGGCAATCCGCCCGCGATCTTCCTGATCGTGATCGGTGCTTTTTTTCCGATGCTGATGAACACCATCGCCGGTGTACGCCACGTAGATAGCATCTACATCCGTGCCGCACGCAGTATGGGCGCGAGCCAAACAACCATGTTCCTGCGAGTTATGCTGCCTGCCGCCACGCCCTACATCCTGACCGGGGCACGCATCGGTGTGGGCACGGCATTCATCGTGGTGATTGTGGCGGAGATGATCGCCGTCAACAATGGCCTGGGTTATCGCATCCTCGAAGCGCGCGAATTCTTCTGGTCGGACAAGATCATCGCGGGCATGTTTACCATCGGCTTGCTGGGCCTGGCGATCGACACCGGCATGAACCGACTCAACAACTATTTGCTCAAATGGCACCGGGGCATTGAAAGCAAATGACCATGCAGTCGCAGATCAACATATCTCAAGTCAACAAAACATTCAGAACCGAAGGCAACGAAGTCGTCGCGCTGGAAAATATCAACCTCGATATCAAACCAGGCGAGTTCATTTGTCTGCTTGGCCCCTCCGGTTGCGGCAAATCAACCCTGCTCAATGCGATCGCCGGATTCTCGCTACCCACCTCGGGCAGTATCGTCGTCGACGGCAAACCGGTGCAGGAGCCGGGGCCGGATCGCGGCATGGTATTCCAGGAATACGCCCTGTTTCCGTGGATGACCGTGGAGAAGAACATCGCCTTCGGGCTTGAGATCAAGAAACAAGGCAAAGCCGAGATCAAAAACAAGGTGGACGCGTTGCTGGAAATGCTCAACCTGCAAGACTTCCGCGACCGCTACCCGAAAGACCTGTCCGGCGGCATGCGCCAGCGGGTTGCCATTGCCCGCGT
>CAYOJU010000002.1:26982-77168 GCA_964404355.1 uncultured Sideroxydans sp.
GCTACCCGAAAGACCTGTCCGGCGGCATGCGCCAGCGGGTTGCCATTGCCCGCGTACTGGCACTGGATTCGCCGATCATGCTGATGGATGAGCCCTTCGGTGCGCTCGACTCACTCACGCGGCGCAACCTGCAAGACGAGTTGCTGCGCATCTGGACGGAATTCAGGAAGACCATCATTTTCGTCACCCACAGCATCGAAGAATCCATCTACCTCGCCGACCGCATCATCGTGATGACTTATCGCCCGGGTACGATCAAAAAAGATGTCGCCGTCAGCATGCCGCGCCCGCGCGATCCGAGTTCGGCTGCGTTCAACGAGCTCAAGAAAGAGCTTTCGCTGCTGGTGATGGAAGAACAGACTCGCCACAACCAGCAAGAGATCAAGTTGCCTGCGGGTGATTAAGCTCCGTACTTAACCGCCCATGCTCGACCTATCCATCCTGTTTGCTTTTGCCTTCTGCGCCGGCATGGTCGATGCCGTGGTTGGGGGAGGCGGGCTCATCCAGATTCCCGCGCTGATCAACGCGTTTCCCAATGCACCGGCCGCTACCTTGTTCGGCACCAATAAGCTGGCCTCTATCTGTGGCACTTCCGTCGCGGCGCGTACCTATATCGGACGAGTACACGTCCCGTGGCGTCTGGTGCTGCCTGCAGCGGTCAGTGCCTTTGCCATGTCCTTCCTTGGCGCAGCCGCCGTATCGTTCGTACC
Source organism: uncultured Sideroxydans sp. (assembly GCA_964404355.1). Classification (GTDB taxonomy): domain Bacteria; phylum Pseudomonadota; class Gammaproteobacteria; order Burkholderiales; family Gallionellaceae; genus Sideroxyarcus. Next base: position 27,693 of record CAYOJU010000002.1, read on the forward strand.
GCAAAGCTGGCTGCGTCCCGTCGTGCTGGTGCTGGTCATTACCATGGCCTTTTACATCTTCCACAAAAAAGACTTCGGCACCATTCAACGCGCCATGCACTTCGGCACAAGGGAACAGGTATTGTCCGTGTTGATCGGTGGCGGCATCGGCTTTTACGACGGCCTGTTCGGGCCGGGTACCGGCAGTTTTCTGATTTTTCTGTTCGTGCGTTATTTCGCGTTCGACTTCCTGCAAGCTTCAGCCGCAGCCAAGATCGTCAACATCACAACAAACCTGGCGGCACTCCTGTTTTTCATACCTTCCGGCAATGTGCTCTACAAGATCGCCATTCCCGCTGCCATCTTCAACATGCTGGGTTCCTATACCGGTACCTGGGTTGCTCTGAAACGGGGTGCCGGATTCGTGCGCACCCTGTTCCTGTGCCTGCTAGTCATGCTGATACTTAAGCTGGTATACGATATAGCAACCACCTGAGGATGGCGTATTTACTAGCTTTCAGGTCAGTTGTCATATTGAATTTGTCAGGTAAGGCGGAAGCAACATTTTGTTGGGTTAAGCGAAGGTCTATATCTTTTTGCCAATAGCGCAGAGGATTTATTACTGCTAGGCTTCGTATTGCAGATTAAAAGAAATGTATTGACTGGATAATCGGAGATAAACATGAAAAAAGTATTTGCAGCAATTTTCTTGCTGATGGTGACCAACAGTTACGCAAGCCAAAACGCCATCACTGATACAGGTGAAAGCGTAATTCTGAACAGCAACGGAACGTGGACATATGCCGACGATCATCAGAACTCAAATCAGACAACCGCCATCAGCGTTAACAATGAAAGTTTCGTAAAACCGAATGAATCCACTTTTCTCCTGAAAAGCGCGAAGAACGATTCTGCCTATTGGATAAATCCGAGCGTCTGGTCGTTTAAAAAGTCTACTTCTATCGGAGCCATAGAATATGAATTCTCAATGAAAGGTAAAGACTTGTACGGCATGGCCATTACCGAAGAAATGCAGATACCTCTTGAAATGTTGGCGGAAGCCGCTCTCGGCAATGCCAAGAAAGCTGCCGCAGATGCGAAGATTACGAAGAAAGAGTATCGGAATGTAAACGGGAAAAAACTGCTTTACATGGAGATGAGTGCCACATTGAAAGGCATTCCATTTACCTATGTTGGATATTATTACTCCGATGCCTCCGGCTCTACTCAGTTGGTTACATTTACTTCCACCGGTCTCGTGCCCAAGTATAAGAGTGACATTTATAGCCTTCTTAATGGTTTGATTTTCCGGTAATCGTCGTTCGGCCTGTTATAGGGGGGCTTGCGATTTGTTTTGAGAATGATCGACCCCCTCAATAATTGTCTTTGATTGCTGTCACGCATAGGACGAAATGTTGAACAAAACAACTGCGCTGCTCTCGGCCCTATTGATCTCCTCTGTTGCGCACGGCGGCGAGATATATAAATGGAAAGACAAAGACGGCCAGGTTCATTTTGGCGACTCATCAACCCAGGCAAAAATGCAGAACTCCGAAAAAGTACAATTGAACGGTACTACCGTAACCGCGACACAGCACAAAGAAGCGGAGGAAATCGCAACCAGGAACAAGTTGCAGGCAGCGGACAAACAAAACACAACGCCAGCCACCTCACCGCCTGTCGGCAGCACGCAAACCAGCCAGAATATTTCACCTTCCAAAAGAAAAGAAAAAGAATGCCGGAAAGAATGGCGGAGGTATAAGGAAAGCCAGGATTGCTTCGCCCCATATGCGATCAACGGTGGTGGGGTCCGGGGTGATGCATATGAACATTGCGCTGATGTCAGGCAACCTACCCAATACTGCGACTAATCAACTGACCTCGATTGTCTTGCTGATACAAATTACCCGTCTTTAGTGGCTTGCAGGCTAATTGGAATGTCGAAACCGGATAAGTGCGACGACGTCCAGAACAAAAGACCCGTATCTTTTAACCACTAGCGGAGTGTTGTTATTGTTGTTAGACTTCAGAGCGGAAGGTTGCAAGCAATTCGGAATTGCCAGTATGTAAGAAAAGTATCCTGCCCCTCTAATTTTGTATTTTAACTCCCGCTAAAAAGGCATCTAAACAATGTTGAAAAAATCAATTTTGGGGATTGTCACCGCAGTCATTATTGCATCGCTCGTGATATTGCTATCTAGCTGCGGTGGCAGTGGCATACCTAAGCAGATGGGGGTGGCTGGCGCAAATACCTACGGCTATTCCACAGCGACCGATGCAAGCGGCAATGTCTATGTTGCCGGATATACCGAAGGAGGACTCGACGGCAACACGCTGACGGGTATAGTTGACTTCTTCTTGACCAAGTACAACTCCCATGGAACCAAGGTCTACACCAAGCAGATGGGGGTGGCGGGCGCGTCCACCTATGGCCAGTCCGTCGCGACCGACGCAAGCGGCAATGTCTACGTTGCCGGATACACCAACGGTGCGCTTGACGGCAATACCCTGACGGGCTTGAATGACTTCTTCCTGACCAAGTACGACTCCAGAGGAACCAAGGTCTACACCCGGCAAATGGGGGTGGCCGGAGCGTCCACTAAAGGCGCGTCCACTGCGACAGATGCGAGCGGCAATGTCTACGTTGCCGGATACACTAGTGGCGGACTCGACGGCAACACCATTAGTACTAATTTTGACTTTTTCCTGACCAAATACGACTCCAGTGGAACCAAGGTCTTCACCCGAATGGGGGGGGCGAATTCGACCACTAGCGGCATGTCCACCGCGACCGACGCCAACGGCAACGTCTATGTTGCCGGAACCACTGTCGGACTCGACGGCAACACGCTGACGGGCATTGAGGACTTTTTCCTGACCAAGTACGACTCCGCTGGAACCAAGGTCTACACCCGCCAAATGGGGGTGGCCGGATTGATTTCCTATGGCGACTCAGTCGCGACCGACGCGAGTGGCGATGTGTACGTTACCGGACGTTCACTCGATTTGGCGTCCCCGCCCAATCGGAGCGGCTTTCTGGCAAAGTATGACTCCAGCGGAACCATGGTCTACTTCAAGCAGTTGGTAGGAGCGCCGTATACGCTCACCTTCAGCAGGTCAGTTGCGACTGATGCGAGCAGCAATGTCTACGTTGCCGGATACACCTCCGATGGACTCGACGGCAATACAATCCCGGTCAACACACTTGATTTCTTCCTGACCAAGTATGACTCCAGCGGAACCAAGCTCTACACCAGACAGATGGGGGCGGCGGGAACGATGACTTTTGGCCTATCCACGGCGACCGACGCGACCGGGAATGTTTACGTTACCGGATACACCAACGGCGGACTCGGCGGCAACACTCTGACAGGTACTCAGGATTTTTTCCTGATCAAATATGACAGTACCGGAACATTGCGATAAGTTTTCTATTTGAAATGAAGGTGCCAAAGCCGATTGGTCTGAAATCCGGAGGGGATGGAATAAAATACAAATCAACTACGGTACTGTGCCTTGAACCACTTTTTTAAATTGAATTAATCAGAAGTTAAGTGTATAAAACAATCGTGGTTCGAAATTACATAGAGCTTGTAAGTAACCATCAGAGGGGGGCGATTATCGGCAAGTATTGTGATGAATATCCTTTGTTCAAAACCACGTCAGTATTAGATGACTGACTCCATCGGAATTTAATATACCGATACATAACGCCGACTAGCTCGGCGTTAATATTTTCGGGAACCGTTTGCTGGTTCAGGAATAGTCGATATCCTGCTCACTGCCCGCATATTGATCCTGCAGCTCAGTGAGTACGGTTTTAATCCTGGTCTTGCCAAGTATCTTCTTGATGATCGTGCCCCTGAGTTCTTCCATGCGTTCACGCAGCAGGGGCTGAAACTCGGGCGGGATCTTTTTCAGGAAATCGTTCCAGTTTGCTTCGACATCGGGCCGCAGTTCGCGCGTGCGGTTGATCAGGTTCTCGATTTCCCTCTGTCCCGTGCGCGCGACGATCCGGCCATCTCCCGATATTGAAAAAATAACGGCAATTGAAATTACAGCATTGGCATCAAGCTCGGAGTCTTTTACGGGACGGTTGAAATTATTTTTTCGTAGCCATTTTGCACAGTCGATGAGCTTCTGGTTGCGCTTTCGATCCAGCAATTCATTCTGGTAGACCGCATCCCCTTTCCAGGTCGAGGCGGGATCGGCGCTGCATATCTCCATGAAGATCGCCTTGAGGTTGCGCTGCTGAATGAAGGCATCGTTGTCAAAATCGGAAATGTAGGCAACATAGGGCAGGGCGGACAATTCCTTGATATGGCGGAACCCCATCTGGAACACATATTCGGCACCATGCTGCAGCAGAAATGAAAGTCTGGCTTCATTGCTGTCGGCCATACCGGCTTGGCTGATGGCCAACGAAATGCATCCCACCGTCAGGTGAAACGCATCAACCATCCCGTCAGCGGTTCTGTCATTCGTGAACTTCTTCGCGACCAACACGGTGATTCCGCTGAGTTCGTGAAAAAGCATGTCCGTAGCATCCTGATTACCCGCGCGTAGTGCCAGCGCCTCCAGCGCTTGCACTAGCTGGGGTGGGCGGGCGGTGTAGCTGGTGATATTCATTACGAGAAAATATCCTCACCCAAACTCTGGCGTCCGCCTTTCTTCGCAGCGCTAGCCGCCTTGCTCGGCACTTGATTGCGCAGGCGCAACAACAATTCCTTCGTCGTCCGGCCCATCGCATATTCATGTTCACGATCTTCATCGTCACCATGATCGTCGCCATCGTGTTCGTCTGATCCTGCATGCAATTCATTTTCACCGGGTTTCCAGTCGGGGAAAATCTCGAACAACACCCGATCCCAGGCTTCTTCATTGCTGCGGGCGATCTCCAGCGCGAGCGGAATCACGTCGTGATCCGCAGTCGTCTGGCCGCTTCTGTGAGCGCCGAGATTGTGGATGTCATTCGCAATCTCGATGATCTCCTCGGCCGCTGTCGAAAAAAGCACTGCAAAAGCCGTCGTGCCCCAGTCGGTTGCCAACGCTTCGTGGAGCAACTCTGCACGGCGTTCTTCGTCGTCAGTGGCAAACACCACGCCATGAATGTGTGCGAACAGCGATTCGGCCAACACTTCCGGCTCGTCCTCTATCCAGTCCTCGTCCCAGGTGGCGGCGAAGTAAGCCAGACTCTCGGCCCAGGCCTTGGGTGGAATAAGCATGGTCGCCAGCGACATCTTGCCGCCATCGAATGCAGACAAGTGCAGGGACGCAACATGCGGCTCCAGTGTGTTCAGCACCTCGACCACAGCCAGATCGCCAAACTTCTCGGCGGTCTCACTGATGGCCTCTTCCGCATGCTTGGTCGAACCGGCCAGAACCAGCTCGGTGACTTGTTGCCGGATCGCGGGAAGATTGGTCTTGTCAGACATTGTCGTCTCCGCGCGTATCGAACAGGTGTTCTATATCTTCTCCGTGCGCGACCTGTTCTTCGTCATCCTCAACCTTGTTTTCCTTGTCTTCCTCTTCTTGCAGGGCCTGGAGAGAATTGTCTTCGTCCGTCCAGCGTTTCGGGTTCTTGAACAGGAAAGCGGTAATGATCGCCTTGCGCGCCAATTCCGGATCTGCCAAAAATACGGTAGCCAAGGCATTGCCCGATTCGACATTGCTGCACGACACCATCTTCAATACTTTTGCGGCATCACCCTTGTCATATTGGCCACCTTCGGCCAACAGACCCGGTGCATCATCAAACACCAGGTGATTGGCCAATGCGAAGCTCAAAAGATTGACATCGCCGACTTCAAAGCCGCTGGCAAATTCACCGATCAGCGCATTGATGACCCGGTCATAGTTCCTTCTGTCAGGCGGCTCGCCCAACATGTCTTCGATCTGGGCACCGAGTTCACGCGATTGGTAAATGAATTCTGGATGGATGCTTTTCATAATATTTTGTCTTTAAATTAATTAATGGTCTTGATGCGGAAGCTCGATTCCACAACGACTGAACAGTGAACGCCACAAACTCTGCGCTTCATTTTCGGGATCGATGATGATGCGATTGTTCAGACTGTAGTTATATTCAGCCCGCTTTTGCGGGTCGGAAAGAAGCTCATACGCCTTCTTGATGGCGTTGAACCTGACTTCAGCGCTGGAGTGGGGGTTCCGGTCCGGGTGATGGCGCATGGCAAGTGCGCGGTATGCCTTCTTGATGTCTTCGGTCGAGGCTGTCGGGGAGACGCCAAGAATATTGTATGGGTTTTCCATGAAGCCTCCTGCGGGCGCGCGATTTTACAGGTTTACCGCCGGTTAGGTGCAGATATCCCCATTCGTTCTGGCATTTTGCAAGGATAGGAGCGGCGACGCGCAATGAAAAAGGGATGTATCTTTTTCCATTACCAAAGCAAGGACTTTATTATCAATAAGTATTACCAGGAGTTCCGGTACCTTGTGTTCGTATAAGCCCGCGCACTCAGCACAGCTTATGTGTGCAAACGCACAGTTCTTTGCGGTGGATTACGGGATAACGACAGCCAATGGATATTATTTTGCTGTTCACAACCAGAAAGGTTAGCCATGATCAAACTTAACTTGCCACGTTTCGGTGGCGTAAGCGTCGAATTCGAATCAAACAGCGTAATCAATTTTCCAGCCGGACTGCCTGGTTTTGAAACATGCAATCGATTCAAACTGTTTCATGAAGAAGGAAAGCCAAACGTAAACTGGTTGCAATCGCTGGATAAACCCGAGGTGATGTTTTCTCTGAGAGATCCCGGGCTGCTGAATATTTCGTACGAAGTGAACTTGTCGGATGCAGATGAGAAGCTGCTTGAAACCGCACCCGGCGACGATCTTCAACTGGCATTGATTGTGTATAAGGATGGCAAGGCAAAGGACAAGGATGCGGCCGTCAAAGCCAACATGTTTGCGCCAATCATTCTCAATGTCAGCAAACGGCGCGGAATACAAAAAGTATTGAAAGAACTCGATGCTCAGGTAGCGCTCAGCGGCGCCTGAGATATCTGCAGAATCATTTAGCCGCTCATCCGGCCCAACAGGAGCAAATTATTATGACCAGCAAAAAAGTGTTTGTAGAAAAGCGCCCAAAAGGTGACTACGCCGTCAGGCGTCCCAACTCGGAGCGCGCCAGCGATGTGTTGCCCACGCAGGCTGAAGCAATCACCCGGGCGAAAGAGCTGTCCAATGGCGGGGCCCCCGTGGTCGAGCGCGTCCGCAACACAACAGGTGGCAAGCCGGATCAATGGCGCAAGGCATAGCAACGTAGCCTGTAAATGCCCGCATTGACTGCCCTTCGGGGCAGTTTGTTTATATATTGTCTGCCCACACAACCAACTGGATTTATCGAAGTCCCGGCATGTACGCCAGCGCACGGATGGGAATATGACAGTTTCATATTATCGAATCATGTTTTACACAATTCGGTAATGTTGAATGAATGGAAATTATCTAGGGCGACTCCCCAAGAGCGACCCGATGCACAACTATCTCCAGTATGAGATTCAACCGCAGATCAGCGGCGCGTCGGACAGGTCTTCTTACCGCGTATTCGGCCTGAACGGTTCAAACGACGTATATCTGTATGAAGACAGAGACACCGGCTCAAAGGTCATAGGCAAGTTCTTCCTTTCTTCCCGCAAGAAGAATGCAGCCAGGGCTGCCACTCATCTGACACATGAATTCGACAATCTCTGCATGATGCGAGACTACGGAATGACCGGACACCACCATGTGGTCAAACCGCTGGGCCGTCATTATTCAATGAATGCATTGCTGGTCACCGAATACAGCGAGGGACAACTGCTCAGCGAGGTGATACACGATGCGATCCACCGGGGTGACCACGGCAAGCTGTATTACAAACTCACGGCACTTGCCTATTTCCTCTCTTCCTTTCACAACCGTACCGCCATCGGCGTGGGGGTCAATTTTCACGAAGATTGCAGCTATATGGATCGCCTCATCAACAAGCTTCGGGATATTCAGGCGATCGGGTGGGACGAGGCCCAGGAGTTGTATTGGCTGCGTGACCAATGGCGCAACCAGGCCAGAATGTGGGAAGACCAAATGGTTCTCGTACATGGTGATGCAACGCCCGACAACTTCATGTTCGGCAATGGACTGGACGTCATCGCATTCGATCTGGAAAGAACTAAACGTGCTGATCGGGTTTTCGACACGGGACGCATTGCCGGAGAGTTAAAGCATTTCTTCATGCGTGCAACCGGCAACAGGCATGCCGCCGATCCATTTATAGGGCACTTTCTCTGGGAATATTCCTGCCACTTTCCCAACCGCGAAAGTGCCTTTCGATCGATAAGCGGCAGAACGCCATTCCACATAGGCATTACGCTGCTGCGCATAGCGCGCAACAACTGGATCGATGCCGAATATCGCCGTCGACTGATCAACGAAGCAAAAGAATGCCTGAGGAGATTTTAGATGAACATCAAAGGCATTATTTTCGACATCAACGGAACACTCATTGATATCCACACCAACGAATGGCATGACGAAGTGTATCGTGTCCTCAGCAATCTGCTGTCGTATCAGGGAATAGCGCTCGCCCCAAACGACGTAAAGTACAACTTCTTCGAGATCATGAAAGAGCAGCGCGCTGCTGGCGGAGATGATCGTCATCGTGAGTTCGACGTAATCGGCATATTCCGCAAGATCATCGCGGAACATTCGACAGACTTTACCCGCGCTTTGCCCAGGGAAAAGTATGACCAGTTGCCAATACTGCTTGCCGAAGTGCACCGAGCCGCATCCCGCTTCCGTCTGCAACCATACCCGGGGGTAGAGGACACTATCCGGCAACTGCACTCCAAATATCGGCTTGCAGTCATTTCAGATGCGCAGACCCCCTATGCATTGCCCGAACTCCATGCCGCCGGACTGTCCGGATATTTTGACCCGATCATCATCTCGGGAGATATCGGTTACCGCAAACCGGACCTGCGCCTGTTTTCCTCAGCGTTGTCTGCCATGAACATGGACCCGTCCGAGGTGCTGCATGTCGGAAACGACATGTACCGCGATATTTACGGAGCACAGCGGCTCAAATTGAAAACCGTCTTTTTCAAATCCAATCAGGGGGCACAGGAGAGAGAAGGCGTAAAACCAGACTATATAATTTACAAGTTTCCGGAATTGCTTAATGCAATCCGATTCTTCAAAGACAGCAAATAGGCAGGCTTAATACATTCCAATCCACGGTGCCTTCCACCGGTGGCAAGGGCTTCAGCACCCGCCACAGCAACGCCACAGGTGGCGCGACAATCAGCAACGTGACCTGGACCAATAACGTGGATAGCGGCACCGGCAACGCCTGCAACTAGACGATGAGCATAAGGGGTTAGCTTGGCTCCACAAGCGTGGCCGCGACAGAGGTAAATGGCTTGGCCTATGGCCTGGAAGAGCCTTTGCTGCTAGTCTTAGGGTCATTAGAAGGAGCCACATCATCAACTCTACCCAAATTATCAGTCTGTTGCAGGAGTCTCCGTTATTCCAGAAGGTGAAAGAAAGCACGCTCGTCACCCTGCTTGCGAATACCAATCGGGTCAGGCTCGCTGCAGAACATATCCTGCTCACCCCCAAGCAGCGTAATGACCGCATCTACGTCGTCCTGTCCGGCAGACTGCGCGCCCAACTCAACATGGATGACGCCAAGCCGCTCGCTCTGTTTGGCATAGGCGAATGCGTGGGTGAGATGTCCATGTTTGATGACAATCAGGGTTCCGCTTATGTCATTGCCACCACCGATTGTGAACTGCTGGCCATCGAACACGTAGAAGCATGGTCTGTCCTCAACAGATCACTGCAAGCATCGCATAACATGCTCGCTCTGCTGTCCAACCGGATTCGCTCCACCAACCGCACACTGGCGGGATGGAGAGAGAGTGCTCAGGGCGATGGGGCGCTGAACTACGTCGACGCTGTCACCGGCGTCTACAACCTCCGTTGGCTTTCGGAAAACATCGGACGCATGATTCTCCGCCACACCAGGAACCAACAACCGTGTGCCTTCATACTCCTGAAAGTTGATAATTTTTCACAAATCGATGCCGGCTTTGGCAAACTCGGCAGCGAACAGGCGCAACGTTCCATAGTTGAAGCCTTGCAACGGTGCCTGCGTCCCAATGATGTAGAAGTGCACATCGATGCCGACCAGTTCGCTATCTTTCTTCCTCAGACAGGAAAGGACAGCGCCCGTGCAGTAGCAGACCGCCTTCTGGAAGAAATCGACCGGATGGTAATCGGTACATCCAGTGGCGACGCATTGCCTCCAGTTGCACTCTCTATAGGTATCGGGCTGCCACAACCCGACGACACTTTGGCCAGCTTGATTGCACGCACACTCCCCGCGCTACGTCGCGCTTAATACCAGGCATCGGGGGAGGGTGCGCAGCCGCCCCCTGCAACTCCTTCGTTTCTTGACCAATAGCGTGGGAGGCTCATTGCTGATAGTCTTCGGCGCGATCTAATTCACCGGGATATATTCAATGGTATGCAGCAAGTGCGGTTCGGAAAATACACAGCGTCTCGAAGAATGCTTTGATGCCGGTACGCCGAAAGAAGTGCCACCGGCAAAGAGATCACTCAAATGGCCGGCTGTCGGTGTCTTGATAAGTCTGCTGCTGTTGGCGAACGGGGGAGAAACCATCGTCTTTGGTGTACTTACCCTTATCAGCTCAAGCTTCCTCGGCTATAAAGCATATCAATTCAACACAAAATTCTGGCCGGGGATGTATAAGCATTGGCAAGCCTGCTGGAAGTGCCAGCAGTGCGGGGTTATTTTTCATCATCCCTGACAGAGCTAACGAGGTTGACCATGAAGACATTATTAATAACCGGCGCCAACCGGGGAATCGGGCTGGAATTTTGCAATCAATATGCGGCGGATGGCTGGCGTGTTCTGGCCTGTTGCCGCGATCCCGGCAAAGCGGATGCGCTCACCAAACTGGCGACCCGCTATCCCGAACAGATCAGGCTCCACGCACTCGACGTGACCAACCATGCGCAGATCGAACAGCTTGCGCAGTCGCTGTCCGATATAACGATAGACCTGCTCGTCAACGATGCGGGAGTCTATCCGGTCGCGGACAAAGACGGCTTTGGTCATACCGACTATGCGGAATGGATGACCGCATTCAACATCAACACCATGGCCCCGCTCAAAATGGTCGAAGCGTTCGTCATCCAGATTGCGAGCAGCAAACTCAAACTCATCGTCACCATCACCAGCCAGATGGGCAGCATAGACGACAACACCAGCGGCGGCAGTTACCTGTATCGCAGCAGCAAAGCGGCAGCCAACATGGTGGTGAAAAGCCTGGCCGTTGACCTGAAAGCACAAGGGATCACTTCCGTGGCCTTCAATCCGGGCTGGGTCAAGACCGACATGGGCGGCCCCGACGCCATGATCCCGGTCGGGCAAAGCGTGTCCGACATGCGAAAAGTGATCAATGGCCTTACCCTGGCGGACACGGGCAAGTTCATCGGCAATGACGGGGTGGTAATTCCCTGGTGATGTTTGCGGCGCTGGGACTCTATAGAGTTAGCGCAGGGTAGCGAGCATCTGGGCGTGGCTGAAGTTGACGACGCTCAAAACAAACACATCAATACCTTGAAGACGCCTGTCGTTACTGGTCTGCGGTTAATCGAACACATCCGACTAGTCATCAATAAAACAAAAGCAACTCAGTTGTAGCCTATGCCGAGGTCTATATCTTTTGGCATATATGCGCAAAAGAGGTTTGCTGCTAGGCTTCAGCGCAGTAAGTGGTAAGCCATGCAGTCTAGTGACACAGATGTAAAAGTATAAGCTCATCCGAGCGTTATTGATTTGGTGGTTCCATACTTCAATACAAGGAAGAAATTATGAATTTATTTCACGGCAGGATTGTTTTAGCTTTTTCAATAGGAATTCTCAGTAGCGGATATTCCTGGGCAATTTGCGATTATGGACCGGATACTTGCAAAGTCGGATATGTCTGGCGCGATGCATTTACGGGCGATCATGTCTGCGTAACTGGCGCAACACGAACACAAGCGGCCAACGACAATAAGATGGCTTCACAAAGAAGATCGCCAACTGGAGGAAGTTACGGGCCCGATACCTGCAAAGTCGGATATGTTTGGCGCGAAGCAACCCCATCAGATCATGTATGTGTAAGCGGCATTACTCGCACCCAAACCAAACGTGACAACAGCCTCGCTCAGTCCCGGCGAGATCCTAGCTGTGCCTTGCCCCGCCCCAATATTGCCGGTATTCATTTTGAGTTGGAGAAGGCGACGCAAACGACGCCCCCGCCAAAGCAATCGCACACGACAGTCAAGATCATGCCTGATGGCTCTGCTGTAGGTGTGTCTCAAGCACCACTGGCCGGTGTTCCCGACAAAATGTGGGATCCAGGTCAAACCCTCAGAATCCGAATGACAGGAGGTACCGCAATCACGCGTTCAAAAGTCAGACAATACGCAATGGAGTGGCCAAAGTACGCGAATATTCGATTTGAGTTTGTGGATGATTCGCAGCCAGCGGAAATTAAAATTGACTTTGGAACAGACGGATTTAGTTGGTCTGTTGTGGGGCGCGATGCATTGTCTATCCCCTTTAATTTTTCCACAATGCATTTTGGTTGGTTCGATGACAACACATCCGACACCGAATTCAGCCGCGTTGTGGTTCACGAGTTTGGACATGCGCTCGGCCTGATACATGAGCACCAATCACCAGTGTCGGGCATTCAGTGGGATAAGGAAAAAGTCTATGCGTTCTTCAGTTCACAGACCCCACCTTGGGACAGAGGCATGGTTGATGACCAAGTCTTCAACAAATACAGTGTCTCATCGACGAATTACTCCCAGTTTGATCCCACATCGATTATGGAATACAGCTTCCCGGCCTCGCTCACGCTCAATGGTGTTGGTGTACCGGGGAATACGACGCTATCTGCGACTGACAAACAATTTATCGCAAGATGGTATCCCTTCCCAAACGCCGCTGTTGGTCAGTTAAGAACAAATGACGACTGTGACCAAATCGATTTCAAAGTGGAATATGGCGTTGAAGCTAATGACAAAGTGCACTTCTTGCTCAGCCCTGGAAGCACGGTAACGTGGTGGAAGTCAATTGAAGTTCCTGTTGGAGGCAATGCATACCAAGCGCTTGAGATTCATGACCGTGTATCGGCTGATCGCTTGCTGGATAAGATATCTCTAGACAGTTCGCGACCGATTCGATTTAACAAAGCCAAGTTTCTTGGAGTTCATACACTGCTTGGCTATAGGTGGGATGTCATATCGGCCCTGCCCGGTGGCAGTCGCGTGACACTCAATTGGACAAACGACCATTGCCACTAGAGCACGCAGGTCAGGGATTAAGGGATAAGATTTCTCCCTGAAAATCTCGACTGGAAAAGAAAGTGGCAGTTTTGATGAGGTTGGCAAGTTGAAAACCAATTCGAAGCTGCCCTTTTAGTTCTCGTCAATTCCCTCAATTCACAAGACAGCACACCCGATTGCGTCCCTTATGCTTGGCTTCATACAGTGCAAGATCAGCCCGCGCGATGACCTCAAGGTTTGAGTCAGAAGGTTTGACTTCAGTAATGCCGCAGGAAATTGTCATGTGTATACCTTCTGCAATTTCGTTCCAGGGTGCGGAGGCGATGTCCTCCCGTACGCGCTCCATCATGATCAATCCGAGGTCGATGGTTGTCGCGGGCAGCAACAGCAGGAACTCCTCCCCGCCGTAGCGGGCGAATTTGTCGATATCCCGGATCATGCCGCTGATGCGCATGGCAATCATCCTTAGAACGTCGTCACCAATCAAATGGCCGTATTTGTCGTTGACCAACTTGAAGCGGTCCAGGTCGATCATGACCACGCAGGCCGGGATATCTTTGCGCTTGCATAATGCAATCTGCTCGTCGAGCGCGGGGACGATGACACGACGATTCAAGACACCGGTCAATAGATCGTGTGTGGCAAGGTGTTCGGCCTCGTACACCGCACTCTCCAGCGAACGCGTTCTTTCGTTGATCTTTTCACGCAAAATGGAACCGTAATAACCGAGGCCGATGCTGCGCAGCAGTATGGTAGAGAATGCTATCCAGACCAAGGTAATCTCAAGCTGGCTTGGAGTAGTGATGCCGATGCTGGATTGCCCGAAATGGTTCATCACCAAGGCAATGGACAAACAACAGATAAGCCACCCGACCAAGGCACCCCGAAGCGCCATCCTGAGCGTGCAAAATCCAAAAACGACGAATATCAGCGCCATAAAGAATGCCGCCAGCTGCGGAGCAATGGCCACGCCCACCAACTGCACAACAAGCCCGACCATCAGTTGTTCGAACGGCATATGCGGATTGGCAAAACGATCGCTGAAGCCGGACCAGTGCAAGACTGAGGACACAATGACGTGAACCAGCCCAGCCAATCCATAGATAACTGGCACATGAAAATCTATGGTGCCCGCATAGCTGAACAGGAGCAGCAGAATCGTGTCGAGAAGATAACTCAGGCCCGCAGCACAAACCAGAATGATGCGGTAAATGCGGCGCTTTTGAACAAGGCTGAAACGGCCCGGCTTCCCTATCTTCTCCAACCAGACATCATCAAGTGAATCACTCATGGGCCAAGCCCTAAGGAAATTTGTCGAGATTGATCGCGCTTCTGCCGAGCGCTTGAGTACAGGTTATCCGTTTTGGGGTGCTGATGGCAAGCTAAGGGAGGATATTGATGAAGTGGAACAGTCATATACCGATGCCCACATCCACCAAAACGCCATCGTTCCGAACAACACCCGCGCGATCAACAACCGCTTCGTTCACGATGCAGCTTACGGAGCCTTGACCATCACTGATCCGGCAGCCACCAGCGCGGGCAATGTGTATGACGATGGAACGCCAATTTCGTAACCATTAACCTTGAAGATGCCCGTGTTTAATGGTCTGCAAGCAAATTGGCATATCCCCTGGTTAATGACAAAACCGGACCAGCGCAACCACGGCTAAATCAAACGGCCTATATCTTTTGTCCACTACCAATGCAGGGGCTTTGCTGCTAGGCTTCGGGTTGGCAAATAGTGCGCAACGCGTTTTGTGGGTTTGGGTGGAAAAGAGCCTTGCCCCATAAATTTTGCTGTGGCCTGTGCGATCAACGAAAAGGAAAATCCATGAAAAAACTCAGCTTGGTTCTTGCTACGGCATTTATATTCTCCACCATCTCAGCCTTTGCCCTGGCCGCTGATTTGCCTTTCCATCTTGCGCTTGGTGATGTCGTCGCCACTGTCCAAAAGAAGCTGGATACCAAAATGGAACCTGAACCAATGGCCAGAAATGCGGCGCTTCCTGCTACAGCCTTCGATATAAACAAGGGCAAGACGGTCTTGCACCTCAGAACCAAGGGGGTTTGGACGTTTTTCGACAGGGACGGCAAATTGGAAACGATTCGTCTCGACGCACCATTCGATGGTGATGTGAAGGGTATTAAAGTTGGTGACGACGAGAAAAAGCTGACAGCTACTTTGGGCAAGCCCATAACCAAGCCGACTTCGGTATTTATGACCTTGCAGGCGTACAGATACGTATTGGACGATTCGGCCTACGTGACGTTCGACCTCAATGATGATGGGGTTCAATTCATTTTCATCACCAAGTAGGTAATACCAGACCAAGGTACCAGAGTCGAATTTCTTGGCCATTGGCGATATTGATGGAAATGAAATCGACTCCGGCACCTTCTTGCATCTCATTAATTTGCTCTTTAGTTCGATTTGGGAAATGATGAAGACGTATCGAATTTACAAACATCCCGAAAAATCACTGGCAATGGTTGTAAAAGTCGGATTCTCTTGGGGCGCTTTCTTTTTTGGCCCATTATGGTTCCTCTTCAACAAGATGTGGCTGAATTTTGCGCTTGTCGCAACGCTAAGTGTTGCGGCAAACCTGGCCTTTCAAAATAATCATCCAGCAAACAAAACCGATGCACTGATCTTCTTGGGTATGTATGTTCTATACCTCATTGTCTGGTTCTTCATAGGCAAAGTCGCAAATATCCTCCTCTGTTCCGACTTGAAAGCCCAAGGCTATGTACTTCAAGCAACGGTGCAGGCAAAGAACCCAAGTTATGCGAGGGAAGCAGCTGCAGTACCGATCAATGCCGGACCAATTAATTAAAAAGGGAATGAAATGCTGAGAGTAGCGCTGCTTGTGTTTTTTCTGGTCGGTTGCCAAAGTAATCTTCTTCAGGTTTCCAACAATGACCGTCAAGCATACGAAAAGTATTCATTGCCGGTAGTCGCAAGCAAAGCCGAGTCTGTGGTTTATGTAGTGCATCTGCAAGATGGGAAAATCGAACAAAAGCAGGCACCGGAATACAGATGGATTAGAACCGTGCAAATCGGAGAATCGGAGCAACACAGCTCTGCGCCCGGGGAAAACATGATATTCAGAATCAAGCCGGGCACATACAAAATCAAAGTTACCGGTGTATGCGGAAGAGAAAACAATACCATCATGCCGCCAAAAGGCTCTGACATTTCCCCGGACTTGCCTGGTTGGCTGACGCAGACGACATACTTCGGGAACGTTTTTCTTGGCAGCGCGGATGACGTGACATTTGAACCCGGTAAAACCTATATATATTCCATGTCGCCGACCTGCTATCTCAATCGTCAAGCAGGGGGCCTTGTGTTCTTGATTGGCATGCGTTTGAGAGACGACCCGGATGCCAAATATTTAGTTTTCAAGACCAAGCAAGCAAGAAATTGAAAGCTGCCGAGTTTTCTCGGCTGGGTCGATAAGAATGTGCAAATTGTTCTGGAGTCGAATTGTTTAATAGCCGGTTGTAATTGAAAAGATATCGGCTCCGGTACTTTGAATCGTGGTGTGGTTAGTATTCCAGGCCTTAGTTGTTGGATATAAATATATCGGGAGAAAAATGAAATACCTCATTTTGGTTGTAGTGGCTGTATTCGTATCGGGTTGTTCATCGACTGCCAATTTGAAGTCAGTCCAAAGTGGGACTACCGTAAAAGTCAAAAACACGAGGCTTGATGCATCTCAACAAAGTGGCGCGGGAACAACCAATAGCGCAATTTCCAATAGTGGAAATCCACGGAATTTCCTAACGCCAAGAGAAGAGAGCATTCCAACATCGAGCTTTGGAAAATACGAATTCAAAGCCGAGCATGCCGGTTTTGAACCGCTATTTGGCGTGTTGCCCCGTAAATTCAATCCTGGTTACTTAACCCTTGATATTCTGTTCTTCACACCCGCGATGTTCTTTAACCTAAGCGGGGTTTACCCATATTACGAATTCGACCTTGAAAAGCGAGTGGTGAGATATAGAAAATCCGAATCTGAACCATGGTTAGTATATTCACCAACACTCGAGCAAATGAATCTTGCCAGAGTCTATTTCCATGAAGAACCTGTACTGCCTGCAATAACAAACGCAACGAATTCTTCAGCCAAGAAAGAAGAACCTCAACAAAGTGATGCAAAAGCCAGGCTTTTAACACTGGATAAGCTTTATGAATCGAAAGCGATTACAAAAGAAGAGTACGAAGCAAAACGAGCAAAAATAATCGACGGGATTTAACTGGTGGGGTAGGTGGGAAAGTATTCCGCCCTCCCATTAATGCCTGGTCTGTGAAATGCGGGTTAGCTCACTCCGGCACCTTGGTTATTTTTAATTCATTAATTTTGAGAATAGTTATGTTTATCCAACAGAACAGACCGCTAAACCCTGAGCAAGCTGCTGATCGCACCGTCGTACTCACCATATATTTTCTGTACACGGCAGTATGTATCACTGGAATACTCGGTCCCTTGATCGGGCTGATCATTGCCCTGTTCAATAAAAGGAAAATTTCAAGTGACATGGGAAAGTCGCACATTGAAAATCAGATACGTATATTTACGAAATCTGCCATCGGCTTTGCTGTGGGCGTCGTTTTGCTGGCAGTCACTTTTTTTTCGGTTATGCGGCTTAAAACCAGGTCCTATGACTACCTTTTTATTCCTGGCCTTGTGGTAGCAGTAGCTGCCATTCTCTGGTTCTTCGCCAAATCCCTTCAGGGTTTCGCGCGCGCACTAAGCGGTCGTGTAAATTAAATCACATAAGGAAAGTGCGGAAAATACAATAAAAGAATGATCAATGGTGCCGGTGATTTTTTTGGTGCCAGTCTCACCGTTGGTTGGGGGGGCTGTGGCGGCGACCAAAGCAAAAGGTCTATATCTTTGGCATATCGTCTGAAAGTAACTTTGCTGCTTGGCCTCAGGTCGGTTGATAGTAAGCAATGCGGGATTGCAGGGGGAGATGGAAAAGTATTACGAACCCAACCCCTGAATTTCTGTAACGTCTGAGCGTCCCGCGCAGACCCCACACCCCAATTACATACCCTCTCCCAGAAATGCGGAGTTCAGCTTATAGGACCAGAGCAAGCGTCCTGTTAAGCTCGTCACACGTTTACGAGTCCGAACCGATTTGTATACGCCTTTAGTACCTTCTCCTCGATGCCATCACTGCAGCTAACTGGCAGCCACGCACCGACATTTCCGACCAATTCAAATAGGAGGTGTCATGAATACTCAAATCACAAACTGTCATACAAGCGACCGGATGTATTGCTGGATGAAACTGCTTTTCAGCGTTGTCTTCACCGTACTGTGTCTTGGAACGACAATGGCGCATGCTGAAAACTACGGCGACGACAATGGCACTGGCGATTCCGCATTGCTCGCGCCCTCGGTCACTGCCGTAGCGCCGCTAGCCAACACCACCGGCGTGCCAATCAACACAAAAATAATTACCGCCGCTTTCAGTAAAGCGATGGCTGGCGCCTCGCTCAACAGAGGAAGCTTCAGGCTGGCGTGTCCTCTTGGAACGCCCATACATGGCGCGGTTACCTACCTGGCAGCGGGCAACGTTGCAACACTCACACTTCCTGCGGCAACCAGTCTTCCGCCCAGCACCGTTTGCACCGCCACGATTACCGAAGAAGCAGAGGACACGGCCGATGTTTCACTGGCAAATCGCTATAGCTGGACTTTTACAACAGGCGTAACGCCAGACACAATCCGGCCCATAGCGACGCTGGCAGTTCCTGTCGTGACCGCAGCAGCAGCTGCTCCTGCTGCCGCTCCTGCAACGTTCGCAGCCGCGACTAGCATTGCTGTCCCGATCGTCGGCGTGCCGGCCAACACAGCGATCACCGCCGTCTTCACCAAAGACATGGCCCCGGCAACGATCAATGCAGCGAGCTTTACGGTGACCTGCGCAGCTCCCTGTGTATCTCCGGCAGGCGTTGTGACCTACGTAGTCGGCAGCAGAACTGCGGTCTTCACACCGACATTACCGCTTACGCCCGGCACGACTTATACCGTCACGATTACCACTGCGGCTACCGACCTTGCCGGCAACTCACTGACTGGCAACCAGGCACCATGGCCTGCCATCAGCAACTATGTACAGACGTTTATCACCACAGGCCTGGCTCCGGCGGTAAATGCACTGGTGTTCTCAACGCACCCAACCACCGCAGCCGTTGGCGTGTGTCCCGGTGCGAGTATTAACGCGACCTTCAGCGTGCCCTCCGGTTTACGCATGAATCCGCTGACGCTCAACACCGCAACGTTTACGGTAACAGGGCCGGCACCTGCCTTGACTCCCGTTACCGCAGCCTCAGTGGTGCTTGATATCGCCACCGGGCACATTGCGACCTTTACGCCGCTGAGCCCGCTCACCGATGGCGGAATCTATACAGCGACCATTAAAGGCGGTGCCACTGGCGTCATGGACTTGGCAATCCCCGGTAACGCATTGGCAAGCGACCTCACTTGGACTTTCACTGCAGGCCCCGCAGCAGTAAATTGCCTGGCTCCCGTTGCGCTGGGCTCGGCTTCCCTGTTCGGGATTTTTGGGGGTAGCGCGGGCATGACCAACTCGGGAGTGAATACCGCGATCAACGGCAACATCGGCACCATTGCCGTGGGTACGTCGTCGATCACCGGATTCCACGATACCGCAGGGGATGTCTATACACAGACGCCCCTGAATATCGGAACCGTCAACGGGTCGATTTACACCTGCACCAACTCATCCTCGGGCCCAACGGCCGCCGGCCCCAATGCAGCCTCCTGTGCAATCGCAACCCAGGCCCGCCTCGACGCACAAACCGCCTTTCTCGCTTTGGCGGCACTCCCTGCCGGGCCTGATCCGGGTGCCGGCAACCTGGCTGGATTGACTCTCACCCCCGGCGTTTATACCGCTGCAGCAGCTTCGTTCATGATTCAGGGCGGAGACCTGACCCTTGATGCCCAGGGCGATCCGAATGCAGTCTGGGTGTTCCAGATGGCAAGCACACTCCTTCTCGGCGGGCCGGGAGTTGCCTTCCCGCAAAGCGTCATACTGATCAACGGCGCACAGGCCAAGAACGTCTATTGGCAAGTCGGTAGTGCCGCAACCATCAACGCAGGAGGAGGCGGCACCATGGTGGGGACCATCATTTCACCGGCAGGAACCACGTTCTCCACTGCGGGCAACGTAGCGCCAGTGACACTGGAAGGGCGCGTGTTGTCTACGGGCGCCTCAATAACGATGGTGAATACGATCATCAACGTGCCTGCGCCGTAGGGCTTGTGCGGATATCTTAAGTAAGAAAGAGGCCTCGCGAATATGCGAGGCCTTTTTGTTTGGTGGGGGCAAATTGCAGTATTTCTTACATGACCCCGCGGTTCTTGCATCCTCATCAGGCTGTGTTATTCCTTTATCCATCGGGTTATACTTTGCCTAACGGTCAACTCAAGCGGGGTGTGTGATGGGCTACGCAGAACTAATCAGCAAGCTGGAAGCGCTTCCGCGCGAGAAGCAGGCAGAGGTTTTTGAATTCGTCGAATTTCTTTCGGCACGTTGCGGCACATCAACAGACAATCCGCTCACCCATACCGAATGGACAGATACCGAGTTCTCGGAATTGTCCATGTCCCAAGCGATGCGCGGCATGGAACAAGAAACCGTCACCTACACGCGTGAAGACTTGCGGGAACGCTGGCAATGAAACGTGCGGGACAGATCGTCCTCACACCTTTCCCATACACCGATCTCACCGGTACCAAATTGCGCCCCGTACTTATGTTGCGGCAGGCGTCCAGGTTTGACGACTGGCTGGTTTGTATGGTGTCTTCGCAAGTGCAACAAGCCGAAGCCAACTTCGATGAGATTCTTACCTCTGCCGATCCCGATTTCGCCAACTCCGGTCTTAAAGTGCCAAGCGTGCTACGCCTCTCGCGGTTGGCAGTGCTGGATGGCTCGCTGCTACTGGGCAGTATTGGCACGATCAGCGAAGAGCGGCTGATGAATGTGCGCCAGCGGCTGGCAAAGTGGGTTGCGTCAGAGTGAAGCACGAGCACGAAAAAATATTGCTCAACCCGACCCTAATAATTCCCAGCCTGCCCTCATCGATTGATTACCTTAAGAACTATTCTTAATAGAAAATGGACAAACTATTACTCGCAGCATTTCTATCTGCCCTTGCAGGTTTCTTAACGGCGATCCTTAGTATCGTTAAATTAGTAAATGAAAAAGAAGGGAAGATAAGCGACTATCGACAATTGTGGAATGACTCCGTTCGAAAAAGCTTCGCTGATTTGACCGCAAAACTATACGCAATGACCGTTAATCTGGAGGAACAAGAGCGCCACATCGAGTTAATAAGGAAACATGAAAAACGCTTGAATACTGACGATGGCGTCGACAAAAAAGCGTTAACCTCCGCTAAAGAAAGAGCTGAGGAGGTGTTAAATCAGACGCAAGAAGATATTTTGGCAAAGCGCCATGAGTTGTATCTATCGTATGCGTATACAAAGCTGCACTTTAAGCCACGTGATGCTAGTTTTAGTCGTATCGAGAAAAAATATGACCTTGTTTCATCTTTAATGGATGAGCTAAATTCGAAGGCCAGCCCTGAAAGACGGTTTGAATTAAGAGGTAAGATTATTTTTCACATCGCGGAAATAGTTGAGATAGGCAGAGATATTCTTAAGATTGAGTGGGAAATTGTTAAGAAGGGAGAGCCCGCTTACAAGCAAACAAAATAATTCTCGATTTGGGGTGGGGTATTGATGTTGTTTTTACTGATTTCAATAGGCATTCATGCGTTTTTAGTGGTTACTAAAACATATCAGAAACAAGTTCGCGACGAAAATGCCGTCGTGGCGCGTGAACCCTTATCATCAGCAAGCAACCCATGCTGGCGCATAGAATATCTATTCGGAAAGCCCGCAAAGTTTAACTCTTGCACTGGAGATGTCGCCGAAATATCACTACACGAGAACTCGAAACAAAAAATTGTATTGCCACCAAAATAGGTTCCTGATTATTCGGGCGGCAACGCAATAGATTTCTTCATTAAAATTCTTTCGGTCATCCTCCTAACTTGGCATAATCCACCCCTCGTAAATTCCACCCATAGACCTCTCCTCGCAGAGGTTTATTTAATCCAGTAACTCGTAATCAATCTATGCTTCCTTCAATCGAACAACGCCTTGCCGCCGAGATCGCGGCCAAACCTGCTCAAATCGCTGCTGCCATTGCCTTGCTGGACGAGGGGGCGACGGTGCCATTTATTTCGCGCTATCGCAAAGAGGCGACGGGCGGGCTGGACGATACGCAGCTGCGACTGCTGGAAGATCGGCTGCGTTATCTGCGCGAGCTGGAAGAGCGGCGCGAGGCCATCATTGCCTCGATCACCGAGCAGGGCAAGATGACGCCGGAGTTGTTGAAGGCGGTTTCGCTGGCCACTGACAAAACGCATCTGGAAGATTTGTATCTGCCATACAAGCCAAAGCGCCGCACCAAGGCGCAGATCGCATTGGAGGCGGGGCTGGAGCCGTTGGCAGATGCGCTGCTGGCGAACCCGACACTGAATCCGGAAGAGGAAGCAGCCAAGTATCTACGCGAGCCTTTCACCAGCGCGGCGGGCGATGCCAACCCCGGCGCGGCGGATACCAAGGCGGCGCTGGATGGCGCGCGGCAGATTTTGATGGAGCGCTTTGCCGAAGATGCTGCGCTGCTGCAATCGCTGCGCGAATATGTGCAGGAACATGGCGTGGTGCAATCCAAAGTGCTGGAAGGAAAGAACGACGCGGCAGAAAAGTATGCCGACTATTTTGATTATTCCGAATCCATCAACACCATTCCTTCGCACCGCGCGCTGGCCGTGTTCCGTGGCCGCCGCGAAGAGATGCTGGATGTGCAGCTGCGCCTGGATAGCGAAGAAGAGAAGCCCACCTGGGCTTCGCCGCACAATCCGTGCGAGATGCGCATCGCCAGCCGTTTCAACATCAAGGACATGAACCGCCCGGCCGACCGCTGGCTGATGGATACCGCGCGCTGGACCTGGCGCGTGAAGTGTTTCATGCATCTGGAATCGGAACTGATGGGCGCGCTGCGAAGCCGTGCCGAGACCGAGGCCATCAACGTGTTCGCGCGCAACCTGAAAGCGCTGCTGCTGGCCGCACCGGCCGGACCGCGCGTGACCATGGGGCTGGACCCCGGCATCCGTACCGGCGTGAAAGTGGCGGTGGTGGACGAGACCGGCAAGGTGGTGGATACCGCCACCATCTATCCGCACCAGCCAAGGAATGATTGGGATGGGTCACTGCATACGCTGACATTATTGGCGAAGAAGCATAAGGTGACATTGATTGCGATTGGGAATGGGACGGCTTCGCGGGAGACGGATAAGTTGGCGCAGGAGTTGATTAGGATGTGCGGAAAGTCTGCGATTCAAGACACTTCAACGTCAAACCCTAACCCCCTCCAGCTCCCCCTTGTCAGGGGGAGTGCGGAGTCTGCTCCTCCCCTGACAAGGGGAGGCCGGGAGGGGTTTGCGTCTAATGAACAATCCGGATTGAAAATGACCAGCATTGTCGTTTCCGAAGCCGGCGCGTCGGTGTATTCCGCTTCCGAATTCGCCTCCAAGGAATTGCCGGAGCTGGATGTCAGCTTGCGCGGTGCGGTGTCCATCGCACGCCGTCTGCAAGATCCGCTGGCCGAGCTGGTGAAGATCGATCCCAAGTCGATTGGTGTGGGCCAATACCAGCACGACGTGAGCCAGTTCCAGTTGGCGCGTTCGCTGGATGCGGTGGTGGAAGATTGCGTCAACGCCGTGGGCGTGGATGTGAACACGGCGTCGGTGCCGTTGCTGGCGCGCGTTTCGGGCCTGAGCAGCAGCGTGGCGCAGGCCATCGTGAACCAGCGCGACCTGAAAGGCAGGTTCAGCAGCCGTGCCGAACTGCGCGAAGTGCCGCGCCTGGGCGACAAGACCTTTGAACAGGCGGCAGGCTTCTTGCGCATCATGGGCGGCAACGATCCGCTCGATGCTTCTGCTGTTCACCCCGAGTCGTATCCGCTGGTGCAGCGTATTCTTGAGGACATCAAGCAGGACATCAAGGGCGTGATCGGCAACAGCAACCTGCTGAAGTCGCTCAGTCCTTCCAAATATCAGGATGAGAAGTTCGGTATCCCGACCATCAGCGATATTTTGAAAGAACTGGAAAAACCCGGCCGCGATCCGCGTCCCGAGTTCACCACTGCAACGTTCAAGGAAGGTGTGGAGTCTCTATCCGACCTGCAACCGGACATGATCCTGGAAGGCGTGGTCACCAACGTGGCCGCGTTCGGCGCGTTCGTGGATATCGGCGTGCATCAGGATGGGTTGGTGCATATCTCTGCGCTCGCTGACAAGTTCGTCAAAGACCCGCATAGCGTGGTGAAGGCGGGGCAGGTGGTGAAGGTGAAGGTGCTGGAGGTGGATGAGAAGCGCAAGCGGATTGCGTTGACGATGCGGTTGACGGATGTGGCGGGGCAGGCGGGTGTGAAGCCGGCAGCTCCAGTGCAACGCGAGTCGCGGGATAATCGCGGACAAGGGAAACCATCTGGTGGCAAGCCTGCCAACCGTGCGCCTGCTCAAGCTCCTATGGGTGGTGCGATGGCGGCGGCGTTTGCGAAGTTGAAGGGGTAGGAAAAAGCTTGTTTGCGGCTAGGAGGGCCGAAAGCCGACCCGTTTGAATGTGATCGTCGGTGCCGAATCGATCTTGAAGTACTCGCTGGTTACGTCCTGTGCCGCAACGATGCCGTTGTCCTTGCTCCATTTGCGCCATGCGCCATCGCCGAGGATAGCGTTGCTGTCCGGCGAACCAACCAGGATGTAAGTCTTGCCGCTGCGGGTTTTGACGGTCATGGCGACCGGATCGAACTCTTGAATCGCGCTTGTTGAAATACCGAAGCTGCCGCTTGGATTCTGTCCGCAAACGTGGCGGGTGCGGGTATTTCCCGGAGACACGGCTTCCATCACGCGCCAGCGGTGCAGCAATTGTGTGGAATTGGGTGGGATGGTGCCTGACAACATTGCTAATTCAATCGGTGCCAAATATCAGAAGCGTGCAAGATACCTTCTTCATTCAGCAGGGTCAATGCGATCTGGACGAACGGGTTGATGCTCATCGACATGCGCACAAGGCGCTTCATTCAATAGCTGGCACAAGGCTGACAATCAAAGGATTAGCCAATCATCTTGCCAAACCCATGGCGGCAATTTCACCCCGTTTCAGTTCCCTGAATATGTGAAATAAATGCATGGACAGCCAATAAAGTCAGGCATAGGATGACCTTGCAGTTCTCGCTTTATCTCTATTCGCCGCTGCTTCTCAGAGAACCCCCGGTTATCAGCAACGCGCGGAGTTCTTGCAAAGGCTAATCATCATGCCACTCTATCTATTCAGCCTCCCTTGGTGGGGGTACCTATTGCTCACGCTGGTGTTTACCCATATCACCATTGCTGCAGTCACCATCTTTTTGCACAGGCACCAGGCACATCATTCCCTGGAACTTCACCCGATCATCAGTCACTTGTTCAGATTCTGGCTGTGGCTCACAACAGGCATTGTCACCAAAGAGTGGGTGGCGGTTCACCGCAAGCATCATGTCACGGTCGAGACGCCAGAGGATCCGCACAGTCCCCAAATATATGGCATCCGCCGCGTATTGTTTTCCGGCTACGAGCTGTTCCGCAAAGAAGCCGTGAATCTCGCGACTTTGGAAACCTACGGGCACGGTACGCCGGATGACTGGATCGAGTGCAATGTTTATGCGAAGCACCATTTTTTGGGCATAGGGTTCATGCTGGTAATCGACGTGATTTTGTTCGGCCCAATCGGCATTACGATGTGGGCGGTGCAAATGTTGTGGATTCCATTCTTTGCCGCGGGCGTCATCAACGGCGTCGGGCATTATTGGGGCTATCGCAGTTATGTCACGAATGACACTTCATACAATATCGTTGGCTGGGGCATATTGGTTGGCGGGGAAGAATTGCACAATAACCACCATGCCCATGTTGCGTCAGCCAAGCTTTCGGCCAGATGGTGGGAATTCGATATCGGCTGGATGTATATCCGCATCCTCGCGCTGCTGGGTCTGGCCAAGGTGAGAAAGGTCGCGCCCGCAGTTCACATCGACCCGGCCAAGATCTTGTGCGATACGGAAACGGTGCAGTCTGTCGTCTATCACCATTACGAAGTGCTGGGCCGGTTCGCTAGTTCGTTGCGTGTAACCGCGATGCGCGAGGTTCGCAGATTGCGTCATGCCCACTTAATCCCGTCGAACTACGCCAGGAGAATGCGCGTAGCGATCAAGGATTGGCTGAAACTGGATGAAACCCATCTGCCCGAGCAGGAACGCATCGCGCTGAAGCAGGCAGTGCAGTCCAGCAAAGTCATTCAAACCATCTACTCAATGCGCCAGGAGTTGGCCGCATTGGCAAACAAATCCAGTGAATCAAAGGATCTGCTGGTGCAGAAGCTGGAAGACTGGTGTCGGCGCGCCGAGGAAAGCGGCATCAATGCATTGCAAGATTTTTCAAGACAACTACGCCGATACAGTCACTGATGGTTGATCGGCGAACTAAAGGATGAGCACCTTTTAAAACGCGACTTGGCACGAACGAAATGCCAAATAGTCGCTTCAATACCCATAAAATATTTGTGGTGTAATTCAATATAAACTATCGCCGCAATTTATCGAAGATAGTCTTTGATTTAGAGAGGTGCTCATGCAAAAACAAAAACAATATTGCCTCGCTCTGCTTCTTTTTGCTGTCGGCAATTCCGTTGCCGAAGCAGACCAGGAAGTTAATTCAAACAACGGTACAGAAATGAAGTCGGTTGCCGCTGCGACTGACAGCGCGTCTGCTGCCACAACTGCTCCGGTGACCTCTGGTACGCCTGCTCCTGGACTCGCGACGACAACGTTAGACTTGTCGATGTTCAAGTTTGGCGGATTCGGATCGCTGGGGTTTTCGCATTCCAGTATGGATTCCGGAGATTACGTTCTGGATGGCTCCATGCCCAAAGGGGCTGGCCGCAGCAACGATTGGTCGGCAAGTAATAATACGCGGGGCGCAGTACACGTGACAGGTGATTTCACGCCACATGTCTCGGCCATATTGCAGGTTGATTCGGAATATCACAGCGACGGTTCTTATCGTCCCGAGGTCGAATGGCTTAATGTGAAATATGCATTCACCCAGAATATCTACATGCGCATTGGTCGAATTGCTTTACCGACATTTATGGATTCGGATAATCGCGATGTCGGTTATAGCCTTGTATGGGCCCAGCCGCCGGTTGACCTTTATCACCAGCTCTCCATCCCGAGCAGCGATGGTATTGATGCAATGTACCGCGCCGAAATTGGCGAGGCCGGTAACACTATCAGAGCTGTTTTCGGCAAGAACAAGACTGATAGACCGACCAGCATTACGTCTTCGAAAGAGATGTGGGGGCTATTCGATACGCTTGAATATGGTCCTGCGACATTCCACCTTTCGTATCAGCAGCGCAGATCTTCAACGTTGAGTGTCCAGACTGGTGTCAGCGGAGAGTGGATTCTAAACAGGGATTTATCTGTTGGCGCAAGTTATGATCCGGGCAACTGGTTTGTTAAATCCGAGTGGATACAACGCCGGTCAACCACCCGGATTAATGCGATGTATGTCAGTGGCGGTTATCGGATCAATAAATTCACACCTTATCTGACTTACAGTCAAAATAGCCCGGGTACTTTTCTTGCGGGTTCGCCCCCGCCAACGGCAGCTGCCATTGAACGGGCCAATCGGGCCCAGAGTACGACTGGTGTCGGTGTGCGCTGGGACTTTATGAGAAATTACGATTTCAAGATTCAGTATGATCAGGTGAAACTGAGCGACAACTCGAATGGCTACCTCATCAACGTTCCGACGGGTGTCACTCTCTATGGCGCCAAGTTTCATGTAATTTCGGCTGTTGTCGATTTTGTGTTTTAGTTGCGAAGAGTTCGCCGATCAAGTCCAAAGATATGGATCAATCTCGTTTGTCGCGTACACAGCGGTGTAGTGAATCAGTTTGGAAGCGTGGGGATAATATCGCAACGGGAACTTGCTGGCGAAAGGTCTCGATGTATTCGCCAGCAAGGCGGATCCTTCGGTGAAGGGAGCGTCAGAATTTAACGTGCGGACTACCCCAGAGCATCTTGGTCAATTCCGCAACTTCGGTTGAGGCGAGCTTGGCCGATTTCTGCAAGCGCAGATTTTCGTTTCTCATGTAGTCCATCACGAACTTGATTTTGAGATGCGTCTTGACGCGTGCGGATAGGATGGGGGCGTTAATGGGCTTGTGAATAAAATCCGAGGCGCCCACCGAAAATCCAATTTCTTCGTATTCGTCCTCATCTTTCGACGTGAGAAAAATAACCGGGATGTCCCTGAGTTTTGGATTGGACTTGAGCCGGCGGCAAGCATCGAAACCGTCAATCTCGGGCATCATCACGTCAAGAAGAATCAGGTCGGGTGGGGTGGAAGTGGCGTAGTCGATCGCATCCTTGGGTTTGCTGAACAGTTTCAGCGAATAATCTTTGGCCAGGATCGATTCCATGATCATCAGTATTTCTTCTGCATCATCGACAATCATAACGGCGGGTCGCACCAGCACTGTAGGATGCTTTCCAGTATCTTCCATCTTGTCCATTTTTTTCTCCTTGGTTATGGGCTATGATCAAACCGCCAGTCAGACAACATTGTGTGGCCGGAATTTCAGGCTGTTCATGGCAAATACCCACAAAATATTTGTGGCGTTACTCAGAAACAACTGCCGCAACAGTCTATCGAAATGATAGATTGCGCGCTACGTTTATAGTTTTCGAAATTAAATTGCGTGAATACTTTGTTATTTGATATACAAGAAGACACTTATGCCAAAAAAATATTGTCTCGCTACGCTTGTCCTGTTTGCTTCCGGTGTTTCCGTTGCGGAAGCGGAGCAGAAAGATAATCCGGCAGCCGCAACTGCAAACCTTGGTGTATCTGCTCCTGCAGCAGCAACCGCTGCAGGTTCTCCAGCCCCGGTAAAAAAAGCACGTGTGAAAAAGGCAACTGCTTCTGCGTCCGCATCTGCACCTGCTGCCGCGTCCACACTTTCCGCCGCATCCTCGCCAGCGGCCGCCACGTCGATGGCGGCTCCTGCACCTTCAGCCGGTAAGGTTGGTACGGACAGGGTCGTGATTCCGGCGACACCCGCCCTGGCACCCGAACAGTCGATGTTCAAATTTGGCGGATTCGGAACACTGGGCGTTTCCCACTCATCTCTGAATCAGGGAGATTACGTTGTGGACAGTTCCATGCCCAAAGGGGTTGGTCGCAGTAACGAGTGGTCGATACGCAACAATACCCGGGTCACTGCTCATGCGATTGCCAACTTCACGCCCCAGGTTTCTGCGATGTTCCAGGTTGATTCGGAATATCGTAGCGACGGTTCTTACCGTCCCGAGGTTGAATGGCTTAATGTGAAATATGCTTTTACCCCGAATATTTACATGCGGGTTGGTCGAGTTCCTTTGCCGTCCTTTATGGATTCTGAAAATCGCGATGTCGGCCATAGCTATGTGTGGGTCAATCCACCGGTTGATGTTTACCGCCAGCTTTCCATTCCGAGCGCGGATGGCATTGATGCCGTGTACCGCTCTGAAATCGGGGAGGCTGGAAATACCGTCAAGGCTATTTACGGCACAAACACCGAAAAGAGCTCGGACAGCGTGTCAACCTCAAGAGATATGTGGGGAATATTCGATACGTTTGAATATGGCTTTGCAACTTTTCATGTGAGCTATCAGCAGCGTAGATCCTCTTCGCAGAGTCTCGCAACAGGTGTCAGCGGGGCGTGGAGTAATTACAGCGATTTATCTGTTGGTGCAAGTTACGATCCGGGCAACTGGTTCATTATTTCGGAGTGGGTACAACACCGATCATCAACCAAGGTTGATGCGATGTATTTCAGCGGTGGCTACCGCCTTGATAAATTCACCCCGTATTTCCTGTATAGCCAAAACAGCGCCGGTTCTTTTCTTACGGATTCGCCATCACTAGCGGCTATTGATCGGGCCAATCGATCCCAAAGTACGACGGGCATGGGTTTGCGCTGGGACTTCATGAGAAATTACGATTTCAAGATCCAGTATGATCTGGTGAAACTGAGTGACAACTCGAATGGCTATCTCATTAATGTGCCGACCGGTGTTACTCTCTACGGTAGCCGGTTTCACGTGATTTCCGCGGTTGTCGATTTCGTGTTCTAGTTGCGCAGACGATTTTGAGAACGACAATAATGTTCTTTCGCTGTTGCCTGATACTGCCGCTGTTGCTTGCAGTGACAGCATTTGCCGCGAATACGCAAGCCCCGATTCCACCGACTGCGAATGTTCAGCCCCCGATTTCGCCGCCTGTGAATGCACAACCCCAGAATGCGCCGCCTGCGAATGCACAATCCAATGTGGTCGTTGTCGTTTCGTCCAAGAGTGCAGTCAAGAGCCTGTCTGCCGAACAGACCTCCAAGATTTTCCTCGGCAAAGTCGTTACCTTCCCGAACGGCCAGGCGGCAGTGCCTATCGACCTGCCGGAAGGCAATACCGTCCGGGATGAGTTCTACGCCAAGGTCGTGCACAAGAATCCTTCGCAACTTACCGCTTACTGGGCAAAAGTCATTTTCACCGGCGATGGACGTCCGCCGAGTCTGCAGACAGACAGCATGGCTGTCAGAAAGGCCGTTGCACATAACCCGAATGCCATCGGATATATCGAAAAAAGTGCCGTGAACCGCAGTGTCAGGATTGTGCTGGAACCATAAAACGGGCTCACCGTGCCGATGAATAAATTCCGTAACTATCCTTTGAAGGTGAAATTGTTGCTGGTGCCCGCGGTCGCCACACTGAGTTTCGCCGCCTATCTGATTTACTCTTCGCTGGTTCTGTCCGGCGGTAATTCCATTCTCAAGGAAATTCGCGATACCCAGTTTCCGATACTTTATGCAGCAGGCGAGAATATCAAGAGTTTTGAAGGGGTCGTGGAATCGCTCAATACGGCAGCGGCAACCGGTGATCCGGATTTCATGGACGCTGCCAAACTCAAGGCAGCCGAAATTCAGCATCGCTATGAAACACTGGAGCAGATTGACGCAATCCACAAGGTGGAAATCAGGAAACTGAAGTCTGGATTCGATGACTTCTATACATTGGCTTTCGATGTTGCCAAGCGGATGTCGAGTAATACCGACCTGCCCAATTCGCAGCAGATTTTACGCTTGCGCGTTCTGCGCGATACCTATTCGATGGGTGCCGTGTCGTACCGGGATAAGGCCGACAAGGAGTTCCAGGAAACAATCAGAATAGCGATTGAAAGATCGGATGGTGCGCAAAACTCGGGCGCGATCATCGGATCCATCATGATGATGGTCATTGCGGTACTGACCTTGCTGGTCAACCGCGGTATTGTTGTTCTGGAAGAAGAAGTGGAAAACCGCAACAAGATGTTGATGGCAGCCAATAACGAACTGATACATGACATTTTGAAGCTGAAAGAGGCCGAGGACGCCCGCATTCATGCAGAGGCAGTTAGCCAGATCAAGGATGCCTTTCTTGCCAACATGAGCCATGAATTGCGCACGCCGATGAACGCGGTTATCGGCCTGAGCCATTTGTGTCTGCAGACAGACATGTCCGACAAGCAATACGACTACCTGCAGAAAATCCATGGTTCGGCAAAATCGCTGTTGGGCATTCTCAACGATATTCTGGATGTCTCGAAAATTGAAGCCGGCAAGATGGAGATGGATAGAATGCCCTTCGAGCTTGAGGATGTGATGGGTAATCTGACCACGATCGTGGGTGTCAGATCTCAGGAGAAGAATCTTGAATTCCTGCTGGAGACGGCGCCGAATGTTCCGTCATCGCTGATCGGCGATCCTTTGCGGCTGGGACAGGTACTGATCAATCTGGTCGGCAATGCCATCAAGTTTACCGAGAAGGGCGAGGTAATCATCCGTGCCGATCTGGAACAGGATGAAGGGAATCAAGTCACTTTGCGTTTTACCGTGAAAGACACGGGCATCGGCATGACGCAGAAGGAAATCGATAATTTGTTCCGGCCGTTTACCCAGGCCGACACCAGCATTACCCGCAAGTTTGGCGGGACAGGCCTGGGCCTGACAATCAGCAAGCGACTGATAGAAATGATGGGCGGAAGTATCTGGGTGGAAAGCATCCCCGGAACAGGATCGAGTTTCATGTTCACCGCTAGTTTCGAAAAAGCAGAACAGCGGGTAAACCATGATCAATCAGAACTCAAGAAGCTTCGCGGTTTGCGGGTTCTTGTGGTCGACGACAATGAAAGTATCCTGATCTTCATAAAACAATATCTCGAGACTTTCACTGTTGATGTGGTCGTGGCCGACAACGCGCTGGATGCCCTTGATGCAGCACGCAAGGCGAATGACGAAGGAAAACCATTTGGCATGGTTATTCTCGACTGGAAGATGCCGAACATGAATGGCATAGAGTTGGCCAGGAAACTGCGCGGCATGGCGGAATTGAGCATCCAGCCGAAAATCCTGCTGATCACGGGTTATGGGCAAAGTGAAATACCGCTTCAGAAGAACGAGCACTTGGTAAATGGTATTTTGGAAAAACCATTCCAGCAAAGCAAGCTGTTTGAGGCGGTCACCCGGATTTCCGGCTGGGATAATCAGCCGACCGGAAAATTCAGATTATTAGGAGCTCAGTTCAATCCGGCGCTGGCTTCTCAATTCCGCGGGGCAAAAATACTCCTGGTCGAGGACGATGAGATCAACCAGCAAGTGGCGCGCGAGATGCTCGAGAGCTATGGAATAGAAGTAACGATCGCCGTGAACGGTGAAGAAGCGCTGGCTGTGTTGCATGACAATAATTTCGACGGTGTACTGATGGACATGCAGATGCCGGTGATGGATGGTTTGAGCACCGCTCGCGAGATTCGAAAGAATCCCGGGTTTGCCGGTATGCCTATCATCGCGCTGACTGCAAATGTCATGATCAGCGAACAGAATGAAATTCTGGCTGCCGGGATGAATGATCACATCGGCAAACCGATCGACCCGGATCACCTTGTGGCGACTCTTGCGAAATGGATACATCCGGCCCGGAACAATGGTAGTTCTTCGTCAGCTGAATTTGTTCCCAAAACGGCATCCGATTCTGCCGCAGAAGCATTGCCCAACTTGCCCGGTGTTAAAGTCGCCGCAAGTGTGCGCAGGATTGGGGGCAATCTTGCCTTGTATTATTCGCTGTTGGAAAAGTTCAGGATAAACCATCTGCAGGTTGTTTCTGAAATCCGCAAAGCAATGGCGGCAGATGACCTGAATACAGCGGAGAGATTGGCCCATACCCTCAGGGGAATTGCCGGCACTCTGGGTGCAGAAACACTGCAAAGCAAGGCCGAACAACTGGAAAGCTGCTTCAAGAAGGGATCATTCGCAGAGGTTGAATCCCTGCTGACCGAGGTTGGTCAGGAGGTCGCGGACCTGATCGTTCTGATTGATCAGGCGATTGTCGCTCGCTCCGGTTGATTCATGAGTTTGCAGGTGCAATGAACTCGCACCTGCAAACCCGGACTCACAGTTCCTTGCTGACTTTCATTACTCCCGGATCTTCCTCGCTGGATTTGAGTTCGAAGCCGAGGCGGTGCATCAGTTTGAGCATTCTGTGGTTGTTGTTCAGAACTTCACCCTCGATGACACTCAGACCATAGGTACGTGCCGCATCCATCAGGGAAACCATGAGTTTCTGGCCCAATCCCTTGCCTGCTATGTTGTCCGCAATCACCAGGGCGAACTCGCAGGTATTTCCATCCGGGTTGATCGCGTAGCGCGAAACGCCCAGCCCGACTTCCTTGCCGAATTCTTCGACGACCGCGACCAATGCCATTTCGCGGCTGTAGTCGAGTTGAGTCAGCCGAGCCAGCATTTCCTCGGTCAATTCCTGGACGCTATTCATGTAGCGGAAGTATTTGGACTCATCCGACAGGTCATGCACGAATTTCTTGACCAGCATGGCATCCTCCGGACGGAGGGGGCGGATCGTGATGTCTGTTCCGTCGGTCATCTGCCACTGGCTCACAAGTTGAGTGGGGTAGGGGTAGATTGCCATGTGCGCATAGCGATCGGCACTGGGCTGGCGGAACTCGACCAGGACCCGTGCATCAACCGCCAATGCGCCGTTTTCATCGAGGATCAGCGGGTTGATATCCATTTCCTGCAGCAGCGGCAGTTCACATACCATTTCCGAAACGCGTAACAGGATGTCTTCCAGCGCTACAGCGTTGGTAGGGGGCAGATTGCGGAATTTGCCCAGCATCCTGGCAATGTGCGTGCCCTGGATCAGATCTTTGACCAGGAAGCGGTTCAACGGCGGCAGAGCGACGGCTCGGTCACCCAGAATCTCCACACTGGTACCGCCCGCACCGAAGGTGATAACCGGCCCGAACACCGGGTCTGTGGTTACGCCGACCATCAGTTCGCGGCCATTGGGTTTGACGATCATCGGCTGGATGGAGATGCCGTCTATCCTGGCGTCGGGCTTGTTGAGATGCACAGTGTCAATGATGTGCTGATAGGCCGCGAGCACGGCATGCGAAGTGTTCAGATTGAGCAGGACTCCGCCGGCATCCGATTTGTGCGAGATATCGTGCGAATTGATTTTCATCGCCACGGGGAAACCGAGCTGTTGTGCGATCAACAATGCCTCGCTGGGGGAATGCGCAATCATGGTGTGCGCCACGGGAATGTGGAACGCGGAAAGCAGGGCCTTGGATTCCATCTCGGTCAGCACCTTGCGGTGATCCTGCATGGCGCCTTCGATGATAAGGCGCGCACCCGCCACATCCGGTTCGATGTGGTGCGCGAGCGGGCCGGGCATCTGCATCAGCATTTTCTGGTTGCGGTAGTAATCGTACAGGTGCGAAAACACTTCAACGGCAACTTCCGGTGTGCGGAAGTGCGGTCGATGCGCTTTGGTGAAGGCTTTGCGCGATTCGGCGACTTGCGTCTCTCCCATCCAGCAGGTCAACAACGGCTTGTTGTTGGTGTTCTTGTTGCCGATATCGATCAGCACTTGGGCAGATTCCAGCGGTTTGGTCATCGCTTGCGGGGTGAGAATCGCCAGCACGCCGTCGACATTCTCGTCGTCCAGGCAGGCGGTAACGGCATGGAAGTAGCGGTCCGCCTGGGCATCGCCGATGATGTCCACCGGGTTGCAGTGCGGCCAGTTCGGCGGCAGATACTTGTTGAGATTTTCGACTGTGGCATTCGACAGGGTGGCCATGACCAGTCCCAGATCGGCAGCGCGGTCTGCCGCCATCACGGCGGGGCCGCCGCCATTGGTCACGATGGCGAGCCGGTTTCCGGTCGGGCGGAATCCGCAGGACAGGGATCTGGCTGCGGTGAACAGCTCGGTGACGTTTTGTACGCGTACCACGCCAACGCGCCGGATGGCGGCATCAAATACATCATCCGCTCCCACCAGCGATGCTGTGTGCGACATGGCGGCTTTCGAGCCGGCAGGGTGGCGGCCGACCTTGACCAGGATCACCGGTTTGATGCGGGCAGCGGCACGCAAGGCGCTCATGAAGCTGCGCGAATTGCGGATGCCTTCGATGTACATCAGGATGCTATGGGTTTGAGAGTCGGATACCAGGTAGTCGAGGATTTCGCCGAAATCCACATCGGTCGAAGACCCCATGGAGACAACGCTGGAGAAGCCGACATCGTTCAGTGTCGCCCAATCCAGAATGGCGGTGCACAGCGCGCCGGATTGCGAAATGAGTGCGATGTTGCCGACGTTGGCACTGCCCTTGTTAAAGGTGGCGTTCAGCCCGATGGAGGGGCGCATGATGCCGAGACAGTTGGGGCCGATCAGGCGGATGTTGTACTGGTGCGCGGCCTCCATCATTTTGCGTTCCAGCGTGGCACCTTCTGCTCCAACTTCCCCAAAGCCGGCGGTGATGATAACTGCAGCCTTCACGCCGTGGATGCCGCATTCCTCGATGATTCCGGGCACGGTTTGGGGCGGAGTGGCGACGACCACCAACTCTACCGGATCACCAATCGAGCCAATGGTGGCGTAGGCTTTCTGGCCTTGAACTTGCGGGTTTTTTGAATTGATGGGATAGAGTTTGCCCTGAAAGCCGCTATCCAGCATATTCTTGAAAACGATCTGTCCCACCGAATCGGGACGGTCGCTGGCGCCGAATACCGCCACAGACTTTGGTGCGAAGAGGGGATTAAGGTAGTGCTTGCCCATGATTTTTCGCCTCGGGTGATGGATTCATTTAGTATGATAGCACTGTAGTGTTACTGTGAGACGCCATGCAGACTGCATATATAACTCATTCACTCTGTCTTAAACATGACATGGGTGAACATCATCCGGAATGTCCGGCGCGTATTCATGCGATCGAGGATCAATTGATCGCTTCCGGCTTGTTCGGCTATCTGCAACATCACGAGGCCCCCGAAGCCACGCTCGAGCAATTGCAGCGCGTGCATGATGCGGCCTATATTGAATCCATCAAATTAGCAGCACCGCACCAGGGCTCGGTGGATCTCGACGGCGATACCACCATGAACCCGTTTACCTACCCGGCCGCGCTTCGTTCCGCAGGCGCTGTCATCATGGCGGTGGATATGGTTATGGCGGGCGAGGTGGAGAATGCTTTCTGCAACGTCCGTCCGCCCGGACACCATGCTGAAAAAGCGCAGGCGATGGGATTTTGCATCTTTAACAACATCGCTATCGGTGCCGCGCATGCGTTGGCCGTACACGGATTGAGCAGGGTGGCGATTGTCGATTTCGACGTGCATCACGCCAACGGCACCGAGCATATCTATCACGATGACCCGCGCGTGATGCTGTGCTCGACTTTCCAGCATCCTTTCTATCCCTACGGCGGCGCAGACAGCGGCAATGATCATGTCATTAACGTGCCGCTGGCGGCAGGGGCGGGCAGCCTGGAGTTCCGCGAAGCGGTAATCAACCAATGGCTTCCCGCACTGGAGAGATTCAAGCCCGAGTTGTTGCTGATCTCAGCCGGTTTTGACGCTCACCGGGACGACGACATGTCCATGCTCAGATTTGTGGACGCGGATTACGGTTGGGTAACGCAGCAGTTGAAGCACCTCGCGGAGAAGTATTGCCACAAGCGCATTGTCTCGGCACTGGAAGGCGGCTATGAGCTGCATGCGTTGGGCCGCAGTGCCATGGCACATATCAAGGAGCTGAGCGGTTTGTAGTTCGACACTGTTGTCCGCCAGGATCAACGCCAAACCGTCCATTGCCACTCTGATCGGTGCCGCTTTTTCTTATCTGCGATTTTTTAAGCCGTAAAAAGTACCGCAGGCATCCTGATAGGCCGCAAGTGCGATGTTGCCTGCAAAGCCGGGCAGTGACTCGGCAAAACTCAGCAACTGCTTGTTCCTTTCATGGAGGACATGCTGGTGAACAATGCTGTTCAATCTCGCCTTGTCGGCACGGGCAACCACGATGTAGTCGATATTTTCCGCACCCGCTTTGTTTTCACTCGGGGTAATTCCATATGTTTGAAGCGATTGAATGACCATTGACCGCTCATCTTCCGGAACGCTTGTTTTTAAATTTCCGCCTGCAGCAGATATCCAGCTCCATTTCCCGATAAGCGCGGGGTCAGCATAGAAATTGATATTTTCCAGCGGGATGAAAATTTTTCCTTCCTGCGGAATGATCGTGCGCGTATCAATTCCAATATATCTCAACCGATCTGGGTTTGACCCTTCGGGAAATTTATACCCGTTGACCGCTCCTGACGGATCGCGCGTGCGACCATGGTTTGCATCAATGTAAATCCCGTAACCCAGAAGGCGTGACAAAAAGTCTATGTCACGCAGGGAGTTTGGCGGCAGTAAATTGGCAGGAACAACGATCCGGTCCAGATCATCATCGGCACTTACACGCCGAAGCTTTTGCGCGCTTTGAACGCCAGCTTGTGCAAGTTTTCCCCGCGAAAATCCGCGTGGAACTACAACCGAATATTGAATCTCACCCGATGGTGCCTGTTGACGAATGACGCGTTTGATTGCGTCAGCAAAAACAGTTTTCAGGTCGCTTTCGATAACGGCCTCTTCAAGCCGCGGCAGCTCTCTTGGCGGCCTCATCCTGAAGTAAACGGGATTTTCCTGTTCTTTGATCTTGTGTTTTGCCAGTGTTGCAATCGAGCTGGGGGAAGGCGCTTCCTGCATGGCGAGTTGGTAGGTTTCAATGCGTTCCGCCGAGGAGGGGAGGCGTTCAGCCTTTTTCAGGACAGCGATAACGGCTTGCTTGTTGAGATCGTCGTCCTTACCCTGCGAAAAGTGGGCCGCATCCAAATATGCAGCAAGTGCTGTACCCAGAAAAATCTTATCTGTTGCCAGAATATCGGCAATGGCGATGAGAGGTTTAACCAGCGGGGAGAGTGAACTGATTTTTAAAGGAGGATTTTGCTTCTCGAGCAATCCCTGCAATTCTTCCGCAACTGTTACAAGGTCGTCAAAGCCCCCTTCCAGAATCGCCGTTCTGGCCCTGCCGAGGACTTTTACTACGTCGTCCTCGCTAGTGCTTTGAATCGTCTTCAAAAAAAACTCCTCAAGTTCCATTTTCTCTTGCGTACCTGAGATTAGCCAATAACCCTATAAAGGTATCAGAAAATCGTGTTCCTTTCAAAATATATCCTTGGTTTTGTAGATCTTGATCAAACTGCAAGATATCCATGTCGAATTGAGGAAACCTTTTTGAAAGCAGTATCGAACTGGATCAATTGCTGCTTGAAATGAAAATGGGCACTTATTCAAGTGCCCATTTTATTGTTTGGCGTCCCCTACGAGATTCGAACTCGTGTTATCGCCGTGAAAGGGCGGTGTCCTAGGCCTCTAGACGAAGGGGACTTCGTGGTTCTTTTTGGTGGAGGTAAGCGGGATCGAACCGCTGACCTCTTGCATGCCATGCAAGCGCTCTCCCAGCTGAGCTATACCCCCGGTGTACCCCGAAAAGAGCGCGCATTATAGAGATGGCACCCCACCTTGTAAAGCAAGTCAGGCGGTTTTTTTAGCTAGATTCTTTTCGATGCGCGCTAATACCATTTCACGCGGGAACAACGCCACCAAAGCATCTACTGATGGCGTCTGGGTTTGTCCGGTCAGCATCACGCGCAGGGGCATGGCAAGCTTGGGCATCTTCAAGCCGTGTTTGCCTATGACTTCCTTGATGGCCGCGCTGATGGCTGTTGTTTCCCAAGCAACGGTGGCAAATTGTTGTGCCAGATCGCGCAGGGCAGGGATGGCTTCGGCAGACAGTTGGGCGTCAAGCAGCGCAGCATCGGGATGCAGGTCGATGTAGAAAACTTCTGCTGCATCGGCCAGTTCGTTCAGCGTGGCAACACGCTCTTTATATAGTCCAACGATTGCATTCAGATCCGGACTGGCGGCTACCTTGATACCGCGCTTTTCAAGACGCGGACGCACCCTGTCCACCAACTGAGCGTTGTCGGTCTGCTTGAGGTAATGATTGTTCAGCCAGTTCAGTTTTTCGGTATTGAACTGCGCTGCGGATGGCGTGATGTGATCGAGATCGAACCATTCGCAGAATTGCGCAACCGAAAATACCTCGTCGTCGCCATGCGACCAGCCCAGCCGGGCGAGGTAATTAATGACAGCTTCAGGCAAATAACCGTCTTCGTCGTATTGCATCACACTTACCGCACCGTGGCGTTTGGACAGCTTGGTGCCGTCGTCGCCCAGGATCATCGACAGGTGCGCGTATTGCGGCACTTTTGCCCCGAGCGCCTTGAGAATGTTGATCTGGCGTGGCGTGTTGTTGACGTGATCATCGCCCCGGATCACCTGAGTGATGCCCATGTCCCAGTCGTCCACGACAACGCAGAAATTATAGGTCGGCGTGCTGTCGGAGCGGGCAATGATGAGATCGTCCAGTTCGGTGTTACTGAATTCGATATGGCCTTTGACCAGATCCTTCCAGGCCACCACGCCCTCGGTCGGGTTCTTGAAACGCACGACAGGCTTGATATCGGCAGGGACCGCCGGCAAGGTCTTGCCGGGTTCAGGACGCCAGCAACCGTCGTAACGGGGTTTTTCACCTTTGCCGCGTTGCGCCTCGCGCATCGCGTCCAGTTCGGCCGGGCTGGTGTAACAATAGTAGGCTTGTCCTGTAGCCAGCATCTGCTGGATGACTTCCTTATAGCGCGGCATGCGCTGCATTTGATAGAACGGGCCTTCGTCGTAATTCAGCGCGAGCCAGTTCATGCCATCCAGAATGGCTTGCACGGCTTCGGGGGTGGAACGCTCCACATCGGTGTCTTCAATGCGCAGAATGAACGTGCCGCCATGCTTGCGTGCATAAGCCCAGGAGAATAGGGCAGTACGGGCGCCGCCGATATGCAGATATCCGGTGGGGCTGGGGGCAAAACGGGTGCGAACGGTCATGTTACTTTCCTGATCTTGAGGCTGAAAGAAGGCGCGCATTCTACGACATAAGGCTATGGCCTATAAAGAAATTGACCTCAGATATGTGCCTATGATTAAATGCGCGCCCTCTATTGGGCGGTTAGCTCAGCGGTAGAGCACTGCCTTCACACGGCAGGGGTCACTGGTTCGAACCCAGTACCGCCCACCAATCAGCGAGGCACCCGTACAGCGACGTGCCCCAGGCGCTGACCGCCAATCTCTACGATAAGTAGTAATCCTCTCCCTCATCAAGTTCGATTTAAACTTGCCCATATCGCGACAACTTGCCCAAATCGTGACGAGCTGCAGTCTTCTTTGAGCGTTTTCGGTCATCGTTTTGCCACGACAAAACGATGGGGAAGTCACATGTCCAGGGCACTGATTCGAACCCAGTACCGCCTCCACGGGCAATGTTGTGTATTACCGCGCCTTAATCATCGCAGGAAAAGCTGTGCTGGCATTCAAAATGCTAAAGGTTAACAAAATTTTGGAGGCACTATTGATGTCTGGAAGGCCAATCCCCCGCAATACCACTGCCGGTAGAGTCTATCTGATCGTCGCTCTTTTTATTGCGATCATTCTTTGCTTTGTCCTGATCATTCAGATCCAGATGGATGCCTTAACCGCTATTCGTGCATACGTCGGCGGTGAAGGGCTGTGGGCCAAGGCGCAAAAGGACGCGGTACGAAGTCTGGAGCATTACACCGTCTCTCGCGATGAAAGTGATTATCAGACCTATCTGCGCCTGATCCAGGTGCCGCTTGGCGATCAAATGGCTCGCATCGAACTGCAAAAAGAAAATCCCGA
Source organism: uncultured Sideroxydans sp. (assembly GCA_964404355.1). Lineage (GTDB taxonomy): Bacteria > Pseudomonadota > Gammaproteobacteria > Burkholderiales > Gallionellaceae > Sideroxyarcus. The sequence continues at coordinate 69,437 of CAYOJU010000002.1, forward strand.
TTTGGAAATTGCACTGAAAGGTTTTGTACAGGGACGCAACAATCAGGATGACCTCTATCCTGCGGTTCGGCTATTCCACCGCTTCCAGCATGGCGCGTATATGGCCCAAGTGATTGAGCATTGGGCTGCGGGTGATCGCCTGATCGATGAAATGAACGCGGTGGCCGTGGCATTGCATGAAACAGTAGCTTCGGGTAGCCACAAGCCTGAGACTATCCGAGCCCTGCTTGTCGAACTGGACAAAATTAACCGGCAAGTAACGAACGAAGAAGACCTGTTTTCCTCCACTTTGGCGGATGCCTCCCGCAGGGCAAATGATGTTTCCAGAGATATTACGTATGCGATTGCAGTTTTGTTCGTTGTACTCGGGGCCGCGCTGTCCTGGCCCATAATTACCCGTATTAAGGCTACCGAAATTGCATTGTCGGAGAGCGAGAAACTATATCGCGGCATTTTCGAGCATGTCGATGACATCATCTATACCGTGGAATCTGATGGCACCTTTTCCTCCATCAGCCCATCTGCCGAACGTTTGCTGGGCTGGAAGCCGCAGGATTGGATTGGCCGGTCTTTTCAGCTTATTGTTCATCCGGAAGACTTGCCTCAAATGCAGGAATTGTTCATCAAGGCACAGGATGGAGAATCCATACCGATTTTTCAGGTGCGCATTTTGACCAAGGCAGGTGGGTATCTGGATTCCGAGGTTGTGGCCAACCCGATTCATCGCGGCGGATCGTTCGTCATTCTTGGGGTGGTGCGCGACATCACGGAGCGTAAACGACAGGAAAAGGAGATACGTCTTCTGGCAACTACCGATAGCCTCACCGGAATCATGAATCGACGGGAATTCACTTCCAGCCTGGAAAATGAATTAGCTCGTGCCAAACGGTACCGCACGACGTTGTCATTGGTTATGTACGATCTCGATCACTTCAAACAGGTTAACGATACTTATGGGCATGACGTGGGTGACCATGTTTTGCGAACTGTTGCCGATTTGGTTAAAAATAGCATCCGGGCTATCGACATTGATGCGAGATGGGGCGGCGAGGAATTCATGATCCTGATGCCGCAGTCCGATATTCTGGCCGCAACCAATGCGGCTGAGAAACTGCGCGCAGTCATTTCGGCGCATCATTTCGACAAGGTGGATTTCGTCAGCGCGAGTTTTGGAGTCGCGGAGTTCGCGACGGATGACGACATTGATTCGTTACTGAAGAGAGTTGACGACGCGCTTTACAAGGCAAAAGGAAAGGGCCGGAATTGCGTTGAGACACCATAAACGCAGATATGAAGCAGGAGGTCGGAGCATTCCTTCGAGCTTTTTACTTTCCTCTCCCAGACCGATATGTTCACGTAATTTGTTACCGGTGATAGCACCTTTGGCGGAGGCGCGGTTGTTCATTGCGATCACCGCGGACGGGTGATTTCCTCACCATGTATTTCATGCAATACGGAACCACGCGCCCTTGCGCAATTGGTTCCCACAACGGTTCTCTTCCCGAGAACGACTCACCCCGACCGGTATTTATGAATATAACGTGCATCGGGTGCGTTCACCTCCCCATCGCGATTCATTGCTGACATTCGCAGCGCGTCAAGCCATCCGTTTGTTTCATTCAGAGCGCGGCAAATCGCAATCTACAGGGGTTACGCATAGCTTTATACAGTGAATCCCTTATGGTCTAAAACCTCAGTATCTTTATGATTAGTTGGCAATAGTCAATGGCTGACACCCATGAAATACGGCTGGTGGCTAACCGCTTCTAGAGCCCGGTTTGCGATACACGTACTTTCAGTGGGATGTTGATACTGCATTCAATAACCAACCTGGGAGAAAAAATGAGTCGCCACAACTTGAAGATGCTTCCGTTTGCTCTGTTGTTGACACTGTCCTGCGGCGTCGCTTTTGCCGATGGCGGTGATGATTCCAACGGGTTTCATGCCTATTTACGTACGGGTGCAGGCGGTAGTTCCGGCACGGGACCACAATCTTGCTACGGGCTGGGGGGCAACACCATGAAGTACCGTCTCGGCAATGAGTGTGATTCGTATTTCGAGGGTGGTACGACCTGGGATTTCAACAAGCCCGGTGACGATGGCGTCGTCTTTACCGGCACCTTGTGGGCCTCTGAATACAGCCCGACTTCATCGTTCAGCGGAGGCACCTTGAGTCTCGCCAAAGCCTATGTCGAGGCAAAACATCTCGACTTCCTCGGTGGCGGCGTGTTGTGGATGGGGCAACGCTACTACTACCGTCCTGATATCCATATGCTTGATTTGCAGTTCATCAACCTGAATGGCACGGGCGGCGGCGTGGACAACATTGGGGCAGGTCCCGGTACGTTCAGCTATGCGATCTTGAAGGATAACGACAATGCTTCGACCATGACTTCAGGCGGCGTATTGACACCCACCACTGCAGCCATTCGCCAGAACTTCATCTACAAAGGACTGCCGGTCAACCCTGGCGGAAAGCTCGACCTGATTGGCACGATCATTACCGCCCAGGGAACGAACAAGAACAATGGCTACAACATGACGGTGTTGCACAACCAGGACGTATTGGGCGGGGGCAATACTGTCGGTTTGCAATACGGCGTTGGTCCGGGCACCGGTGTTAGCGGTCCCTGCTGCGACCGAATCGGACCATCCGGCACGACATCGGCAGATTCCGGTGTGAAAAGGACGCGGATATTTGATCATTTGTGGATACAGCCCACCGCCAAATTCAGTGGAGAGTTTATTGTGCTGAGCCAGAAGGATCAGGGCGATGCGTCGGCAGGGACTCCGGGCAGTTCCATCTGGACCAGCCTTGGCGCGCGTCCAGGCTATGCGTTAGCACGGCACGTCAAATTGCTGGCGGAATTGGGCACCGACAGAGTCACCTCTCCCAGCGGAGGCCCCGCCCAGCGCCTGACCAAGTTGACCATCGCACCGACCGTTACCCTGGATAGCAGCAACTATTGGTCGCGTCCGGAACTGCGTTTCTACATCACGCATGCGGTATGGAACGACGCTGCCAAGAACGCAGTCAATCCGCCACCCGCACCTGTAACAACAGGCGGGGTTACCACGACAGGGCTTAATCCGAATGCCAACAGGACTTCGGGCACCTCGGCAGGTGTCCAGGTGGAAGCGTTTTGGTAAGTTAACAAGAGAGACTCCCCCATGCAACGGGGGGAGCACTTCGGGCGGGCTTCACGTTTCTCTTCACAGAGCGTGAAGTACAAATTCAGGTCACAAGCGATGAACTCTTCCGATTCGCGATTCATTCTGGGCCTGTGGCGGATTGCACAATGGGGCATGAGTCCCCAACAGGTCGCCGGATTGTTCAGAGAGTGTCTCGATCTCGGGATCGACTTGTTTGATGTCGCCGACATTTATGGCGACTACCGGTGCGAGGCCTTGTTGGGCGCAGCACTGCAAACCGATCCTGCGCTCAAGTCGCGAATCAGGCTGATTGGTAAATGCGGAATTGCACTGGTGTCGCCGGCGCGTCCGGCACATCGTGTCAAGCATTACAACACCAGTCGCGAGCACATTATTGCGTCGGCAGAAAACTCCCTGACTTGTCTGGGTATCGAAAGACTGGAGCTGCTATTGATACATCGTCCGGACCCGCTAATGGACGCGGACGAGATTGCGGATGCATTTGAACGGCTGGGACGGGCGGGCAAGGTCAAGGATTTTGGTGTTTCCAACTTTTTCCCGCATCAGTTTGATTTGTTGCAAAGCCGCCTCAAGGAGCCGCTTCAAACCAACCAGATCGAGATTTCGCTTACGAATCTGAATAGCTTGTTCGACGGTACTCTGGATCAATGCCAGAAGTTGGGTGTGACACCCCAGGCTTGGTCGCCGCTTGCGGGAGGACGATTGGTGCAGCAGGCTGAAACTTCCCTGAGCCGTGCGTTAGCGCGCATCGGGAACGAGCTGGGTATAACACGGGAACAATTGTCCATCGCCTGGCTGCTGCGGCATCCCGCGCGCATCAGACCTGTTCTGGGCTCGGGCAAGATTGAACGCATTCGGGAATTGGTTGCGGCCGAGCGTGTTGTGCTTGAGCGTCAAGTCTGGTTCGAATTGCTTGAAGCGGCGCAGGGCGCCCCGGTTCCATGATCAGTTACAGAGAGATGGCATTGCACATGGTTTACCGGAATGAACGATTGGGAGGAGTTTTACTTAAAAGGCTTGCCGCTGTTTGCTTGGATAAACAGCTGCAAATTTGCATCTATACATTCGGGAGATTCGAAAATGAATAGCATACAACGCAAATGTAAATTGGCATTGGCTGTAACGTTGGCAATCGCAGCCTTCTCCGTACAAGCTGCCGAAGTTGAAGTTTTGCACTGGTGGACTTCCGGCGGCGAGGCAAAATCTGTTGCCGAACTGAAAAAAATCATGGAGGCCAAGGGCGATACATGGAAAGATTTTGCGGTGGCCGGCGGGGGTGGTGAAAATGCGATGACGGTGCTCAAGTCCAGAGTCGTTGCCGGCAAGCCGCCTACAGCGGCCCAGATCAAAGGGCCTTCCATTCAGGAGTGGGGTGCCGAAGGTGTATTGGCAGACCTGTCGAGCACAGCCAACGCCGGCAACTGGGACGTGCTGCTTCCTCCCGTCGTGAGCACTGTGATGAAGTACCAGGGCAAGTATGTTGCCGTGCCGGTCAACGTGCATCGCGTGAATTGGATGTGGGTCAATCCAGCAGTATTCAAAAAAGCCGGTGCAAAAATCCCAACGACCTGGGCCGAGGTTCCTGCTGCCGCGGACAAATTGCAGAAAGCCGGTTTCATTGCCATCGCCCATGGCGGTCAACCCTGGCAGGACTTCACGGTGTTCGAATCGGTGGTTCTGGGCGTGGGCGGTCCGGAGTTCTATGAGAAATCGATGGTCAAGCTGGACCAGACTGCACTAAGAAGCCCGACCATGGAAAAAGCGTTCGACACTTTCCGCATGCTGCGCAAGTACGTAGATAAGGACTTCTCCGGCCGTGACTGGAACCTGGCGACGCAGATGGTCATACAAGGCAAGGCGGGCATGCAGTTCATGGGTGACTGGGCCAAGGGTGAATTTACCGCCGCGGGGAAAAAACCGGGGGTAGATTATCTTTGTGTCGATGCTCCCGGCACGCAAGGGGATTTCACTTTCAACATCGATAGCTTTGTGATGTTTACCCAATCGTCAGCTGACGCCAAAAAAGGACAGGAAGATCTCGCCAACGCCATCATGAGTCCCAAGTTTCAGGAAATATTCAACCTGAACAAAGGCTCAATCCCGGCACGGCTTGACGTGAATATGGACAGGTTCGACGATTGCGCAAAGAAATCCCACGCCGACTTTGTCGCTGCTTCAAAGGCGGGCAGTCTCGTTCCCAGCATCGCACACCAGATGGCAGTTCCTGCAGCAACGACGGGTGCGATGCAGGATGTTGTCACTGAATTCTTCAACTCGAATATGGCGTCCAGGCAAGCCGTGGAAAAACTTGCCTCGGCGGCAAGGATCAACTGAGTCGATTGGCTGACGTTCCCTCTCCCGCAGGCGGGAGAGGGTTAGGGTGAGGGGCTGGGTTACAACACAACTAGTTCCGGTTTTCGCAGACCCTCATCCCCAACCCTTCTCCCGCCCGCGGGAGAAGGGAGTTAGACGGATTCTAGATTTAGCCAGGAGATGATAATGGGTGCTGCACCCGCAACCGCCGCAAATATCCCCGCGCCACAATCGGGTGGAATCAGCATTCTCGATCGAGTCGAAAACTTCATGCCGAAGCTTGTTCTCGCGCCCACGTTTGTGGGCGCATTGTTTTTCATTTACGGATTTATCCTGTGGACGGGCTATTTGTCATTTACGCCGTCGCATATGTTGCCGAATTACCAATTCGTTGGACTAATTCAGTACCGCGAGCTATTCCACAATGACCGCTGGTGGGTCGCACTAAAGAATCTGGCGCTGTTCGGCAGTCTGTTCATTGTCTGCTGTCTTGCCATCGGTCTGTTCCTCGCCATCTTGCTGGATCAGAAAATTCGGAGCGAGGGTTTTATACGCTCGATCTACCTGTATCCCATGGCCTTGTCCTTTGTGGTTACCGGTACCGCATGGAAATGGATACTCAATCCCGGCCTGGGCATTGAGAAATTGGTGCGGGATATGGGTTTCCCAAATTTCACTTTTGACTGGCTGACCAATTCAGACATGTCGATCTATACCGTGGCGATTGCCGGGGTATGGCAATCCTCGGGCTTCATCATGGCCATGTTTCTCGCCGGTTTGCGCGGGGTGGACGATTCGATTATTAAAGCGGCGCAAGTGGATGGCGCATCGTTGCCGACGATTTACTGGCGCATCATTATTCCCAGCCTGCGACCGGTATTCTTTTCCGCGATGATGATTCTGTCGCATATCGCAATCAAGAGTTTTGACCTGGTCATGGCTCTAACTGGAGGCGGGCCAGGCTATTCAAGCGACACACCGGCCACTTTCATGTACACGTTTTCTTTCACACGCAATTCGATCGGCTTGGGCGCGGCCAGCGCGATGGTGATGCTGATGATTGTGGTGACGGTCGTGTTTCCCTTCATGTATTCCGAAATAAGGAGGGCGCACCGTGGTTGATTTGTCCAGATCGCAAATAACGCAGGGCGCCTCGCGCCTGGGGCGGATACTCATTTACGCCATTTTGGGTCTTGCGTGTTTGTACTATCTCGTTCCGCTGTTCATCATGATTTCGACCTCGCTCAAGACGCTGGATGACATTCGCAGCGGGAATCTTTTATCGCTACCGAGTGAAGTCACGTTCGACCCATGGGTGGAGGCTTGGTCGAGTGCGTGCATTGGTGTCCGCTGCGAGGGCATGAAGGTGTATTTCTGGAATTCGTTTCGCTTCGTCGTGCCCGCCGTGTTGATATCGACTTTCATTGGCGCCTTCAACGGCTACGTCCTGACCATGTGGCGTTTCCGCGGCAGCGATATGCTGTTCTCGGCGCTGATGATCGGCTGTTTCATCCCGTTCCAGGTCGTGCTTCTGCCGATGGCAACCGTATTGGGGGCGCTGGGCATTTTCAATTCGATCGCCGGACTGATATTTGTCCACGTGGTTTACGGTGTGGCATTCACCACATTGTTTTTCAGAAACTATTACATCTCGATACCCGATGAACTGGTGAAGGCGGCCAAGATCGACGGGGCCGGCTTCCTGCGCATTTTCTGGCGCATCATTCTGCCGCTGTCCACCCCCATCATCGTGGTGTCCGTCATCTGGCAATTCACCCAGATATGGAACGACTTCCTGTTCGGCGTGGTGTTCTCGACCGGTGACCGTCAGCCGGCAACCGTCGCGCTGAACAACCTGGTCAATACCTCGACCGGGGTCATCGGGTACAACGTGGACATGGCCGCGGCGATTATCGCGGCACTCCCCACCTTGTTCGTTTACATCGTTGCCGGAAAATATTTTGTGCGCGGGCTGACTGCAGGTTCCGTAAAAGGCTAAAGGGGAAAAAGGATGGGCGCTCTATCAATTCGCAATGTGTACAAGTCCTTCGGCACGACCGAGGTATTCAAGGGGATCAATATCGAAGTGGAGGAGGGGGAATTCCTGATCCTGGTAGGGCCGTCAGGTTGCGGAAAATCGACGCTGCTGAACATGATTGCCGGACTCGACAGCATTACGTCGGGCGAGGTTTACATCGGCGGCAGAATGGTAAATGACCTGAGCCCGAAAGATCGAGACATCGCC
>CAYOJU010000003.1:0-67170 GCA_964404355.1 uncultured Sideroxydans sp.
GGATTGTGCGGCGAGCAAAACAGCATGAATCCGCCGTCGACGGCGCAATGTTCGAGATCATCAAAGTCGATGAGGTAGCGATTGCCCGCAAGGCGCAGCGGGTTTTCGATGAGTTTTCGATGATTGGTGGTCACTGCCGAGAAGAACGGAAAATAGACCGGCGGCTGGACGATGACGCCTTCGCCTTGGCGTGCGAATGCCATGACGCTGGCGAACAGCGAAGGCACGACGCCGGGGGCCATGACGATCCATTCGCGCTGTACTTCCCAGCCGTGGCGCTTTTTCAGCCAGACAATGAGTGCTTCGTATGCGCTTTCCGGATAGAGGGTGTAGCCGTAGACGGGATGTGTGGCACGTTCCTGCAGCGCACGCGTTACAGCCTCGGGCGAGGCGAAATCCATATCCGCCACCCACATCGGCAACACGTCGGGCGTGCCAAAATACGCGGCGCGCCCGTCATGCTTGACTGAGTTGGTGCCGTTGCGCGGGATGTAGTGGTCGAAGTCGATGGTCAATGGATTCACCCTTCATGCAGGCAGTTTCGTTGCATGAATTATCCACCACAATCCCGCTTGCCGCGTCATTAGAACAATACGGATATTCGGGAATGCCCCACAAGCAAGGGCAGGCCGCTGCCTGCCCTCTCCCGCTATAGCGCAGCCTTGACTACCGTCGCCAATGGCGTCGTTGGCCTGCCGATGAGCTTGCTCAGTTGATGGCCATCGTCGAACAGTCCGCCTTTGGAAACGCCCGTGTCTGAATCAGAAAGCAAGTCAGCGACCGGTTCCGGCAATCCCACTTTGACCAGCACGTTCTTGTATTCAGCTTCCGGGAGATTGACATAGCCGATGTCCTTGCCGGATTGGCGCGAGATCTCTGCCGCCAGTTCGGCCAGTGTGTAGGCGGTATCGCCTGCCAGTTCGTAGACTTTCCCGGCCTGGTTGTCCAGGGTCAGCGCGGCAACATCGGCTTCTGCATAGTCGGCACGTGTAGCCGAGGAAATGCGGCCATTGCCCGCGCAGCCATACACGGCACCATGCGCCAGTGCGCCGGGTATGCCCATCGTGTAATTTTCCGTGTACCAGCCGTGGCGCAGCAAAACGAATGAAACACCGGATGCGCGGATCGCCGCCTCGGTCTCCTTATGCTCGGCAGCAAGCCCGAGCGGCGATGTATCGGCACGCAACACGCTTGTGTAGGCCAGCAATTTCACGCCCGCCCGCTTGGCAGCATCGATGACGGCCTTATGTTGCTTTGCACGTTGGCCGATTTCGCTGGATGAGATCAGCAATACTTTGTCCGCACCTTTCAGCGCTGCGTCCCAGCTTGTCGGCTGGCTATAATCGGCATGGCGCACCTGTACACCCAATGCGGCGAGGTCCTTGGCTTTTTCCACATTGCGCACGGCAGCGACGATGTTCGATGCAGGGACTTTTTTCAGCAAGGCCTTGATGACCAGTTGGCCCAGTTGGCCGGTGGCTCCAGTAATGACGATCATGATTTTTCCTTTCATATTGAGGTTGAGGTATTGGTGAGATGCAGTTTATCCGTTACACTTACTTTATGTAAGTACGTACAAAAAGGTAAGTATCATGACCCAAACAACTACTGGCCAACTCTCCGCCAAGATGCGGCGCGGCGATTTGTTCGCAACCCAATGTCCGTCGCGCGATGTACTCAAGCACGTGACCAGCCGCTGGGGGGTGCTCGTGCTTGTGGCTTTGATGGAGGGCACGCACCGCTTCAGCGACCTGCGCCGCAAGGTGGGCGGTGTCAGCGAAAAGATGCTGGCGCAGACGCTTCAGTATCTGGAAAAGGACGGCTTCATCAACCGTGTCTCGCTCCCGGTTGTGCCGCCGCATGTTGAATATTCTTTGACACCGCTGGGCATGGAGATCGGCAAACAGGTTGGTTCACTGGCCGACTGGATTGAGATCAACTTGCCAAAAATCATGAAGGCACAGCAGACGCGTTTGACCTGAAACCTTGCCTAGGCACACAGATAATTTGCGTAGTTTTGAATCATTCTTGGAGTGTTGAGTGCAACAGCCCTTGGGCAGACTCAAAGTTCTTTTTGGGAGCCGGGTGGCCCCGGCCAGAAGCAACATTTTACCCAGACAAGGCCGAACGACTGAAACAACATTTGTTCCACCCCCGCACTCGTTCGCCACCAGGCGTCAGGATCGAATTCACTGGGCCGCGCTGATAAAACGCCAACACGTACCTTCTGTCCCAATGCCATCTGAAAAAGCAAACGCGAGCGGCGAGCGTGTGGACCAGCTGAAAAAACATCAACCGCATCTAGGGATATCCCCAGCCGTTGTGCCGACTCTCGAAACATGACGGCACTCAGGAACGTGCGCTCCTTTTTCGAGCGTGGAGCAGGCACGGCATCTATCAAGTCGCGGCTGACGCTATGATGCGCAAGATAATCGGCGGCCAGCACGGCGTAATCGGTACCGAGACTCACTCCTGGCCATTCAGTAACCGGGCCTCCGGTTGTTACGATGCGCTCATATTTCCCGTTTTTGAACGTCTGTATTGCCTGTTCAAGCTCCTCCGGCCCAAGCCATCCCTCAACAACAAGAATGCGCGCACCGACAGGTGCATTCTGCGCAAGAAAGCCGTAAAGATTGTTAGCCAGGAAGATGCATATCGCAACACATACTAGCAGCAAAAATAACCAGCCTGAAATCGTCGGCATCCATATCTTGCGTTGCCGGAAAAAAGTTACACGTGCCATAGTAATTTCAGTATCGAACAATAAGGAAAGGAAACAGGGTTCGCATTGTCTTCAATATCAGCGATTAATTCGATAAGTACAGTGGCCTAGAAATTCCAACCGAGATCAAGCGTTGGGCCGGAAAAAGTGCTCTTGAAATTCGACTTATAGGCCCCTGCATCTCCATCTATGCCCCATTTGGCGTAGCCGGCACGCAATGCCAGATTGTCACCGAGCGCCTGGGCTACAAACAGCTCGTATCGCACCATGTCCTTGATGCCCGTATCTGCGGACGAAACGAAGCCGGACAAACGCGCATGAAAGCTGGTACTCGGACGCATGCGCCAGATAAGGGCGACCCCGCCTTGCGGTCCATAATTGCCGAAATGATCGGATGCACGCAGCGTGGGTGAGGCCACGGTTAAATCCATCGAGGTATGACCTATGCCTCCGGTCACTTCAAGGCCCAATGAACGCTCCTTGAAGAACTTGCGCCAGCGAAACGATATGTCGGCATAGTTAAAATTGAAGTTGTTTGTAAGTTGCTGCGGCGGGGTAAAGGTTGTGCTGTTGTAATAGACCGGAGCTTGATTGGTCGAAAGATTCTGTTCGCCGTGGCCCTTTGCTCGCACGTACTCGAACTCGATGGCCTTTCCCGTCTGAGGTTCAGAGAGTGCCTGCTTGTTATCGTCGAGGCTGACAGCAGCCCTGAGCGACGGGAGGAAAACATGCGGGTCATCGGCTACGATCGGGGTTGATGACAAGCAGCCTGACAAGACAAAAGTGGAGAACAATATGGCAAGAATGCGCGCGGACACAGCACAACGTATTGCGGGTTGCTGACAATCTGAATGGCTCACTGAAGTCCCTTTCCCGGTTAAGTCTTGCCAAACAATAGCAAACTGCTGAAACAATTGAAACCACTGAAAAATAACTTCGCAATCTGTGCCCGCGCAAATTATTTTGGCTGAGTTGTGACAGACCGTTAAAATAGCGAACTTGGCATTTTCATCATCCCGATAACCCGAGGAGTTTCAATTGAGTCTGATCCGCCCCTTTGCCGGCCTGCGTCCCGCACCCTCCCGTGCTGCTGAAATCGCGGCCCCACCCTATGATGTGCTTTCCACCGAAGAGGCGCGGGGGCGCGCCCAAGGAAAGCCGTGGAGCTTTCTGCATATTTCCAAACCAGAAATCGACCTGCCCGTGGGTACCGATCCTTATGCAGCTGAGGTCTATGCCAAGGCGGCAGAAAATCTGAACAAGATGCTGGCGGCTGGTGTGCTGACCCGCGATGCAACGCCTTGCTATTACACCTATCGCCTGATCATGGGTGGCCACAGCCAAACCGGCCTGGTCGCAGCGGCCTCGGTGGCAGACTACAACACCAACCGTATCCGCAAGCATGAATTCACCCGCCCCGATAAAGAGGATGACCGCGTGCGCCAGATCGATGCGCTCAACGCGCAAACAGGGCCGGTATTGCTGGCCTATCCCGCAGCCCCGCAAGTGGATGCGATCCTGAGCAAAGCCTCCAGCGGCACGCCCGATGCCGACGTAACAGCAGAAGACGGCATCCGCCATACCATCTGGGTAATCCGCGATGCAGCAGTGCTCGCGCAACTGACCGCCGCGTTCGATGCCATGCATGCACTCTACATCGCTGACGGACATCACCGTTCTGCAGCAGCTTCGCGCGTGGCCGCAGCACGCCGTGCCGCCAATCCGAAACACAATGGCGAAGAGAGCTACAACTATTTCCTGTCCGTTATCTTCCCCCACCACCAGATGAAGATCATGGACTACAACCGTGTTATGACCGACCTGAACGGCATGGATGCGGCAACCTTCCTGAAGCGCGTCGGCGAGAACTTTTCCGTGCAACCCAGCAGCGCACCGGTCAAGCCTGCCAAACCCGGTGAGTTCGGCCTTTACCTGCCGGGCCAGTGGTATCGCCTGAACATTCGCACCGACCTGATTCCGGTCAATGATCCGGTGGCGCGCCTGGACGTAAGCTTGCTGCAGAATCACCTGATCGCACCGATACTCGGCATCAATGACCCGCGCCGCGACAAGCGCATCGATTTCGTCGGCGGCATTCGCGGTTTGCCGGAACTGGAAAAGCGCGTGAACAAAGACGGAATGGCCGTGGCCTTCGCCATGTTCGCCACGCGCATGGAAGACCTGATGGCGGTTGCCGATGCCAACGAAGTGATGCCTCCAAAATCCACCTGGTTCGAACCCAAGCTGGCGGATGGCCTGGTTTCGCACGTACTGGATTGATACCGTTCGGCTCGGCGAGTTCCTGACTGGCTTTGTCGGAAGAAAACAATTGCAGCCTTGCGCAAGCAGTTCCTGCGATTTCAACCGCGCGCCAGTATGCTAGAGTGCAAACGCTTTTCCGAACTGGATAGAAAGGATAGTCATGCAAGACGTTATCTTGAGGCTGGTCGATGTGCCTATGGTGCGCATGTTCATACTCGCCGGTATTTTCTTCTTGTTTATCGCAGTGGTGGGCAAGATCGAGGGCAAGATCGAACCCGGCAGCATCGGCCGGATTGGCGCCGCAATCCTGGGCACGCTTCTGATGGCAATAGGAATCGCCATGCAATACAGCGACAACCACGATATCTATGCCAAGTTGCCGCCGAATGTGGTCGCCTCTCTTCCTCCACAAAATGTTGTTTCCGTCTCGCCTGCGAGCGCACCTGCAAATGTTGAGTCTGTGACCATCAAGGTTGCCTCCGGCACATACGGCCGCAACTGCAATGCGAAGACGGGCAATGCAACTGCACAAGTTGCAAAGGTATGCGATGGTCGCAGCAGTTGTGACTTCATCATCGATACAACACAACTGGAAGACCCGTCACCCAGTTGCAGCAAGGATTTCGCTGCCGAATGGAAATGCGGTAACAATAGCACTGTCTATTCTGCCGCCCTGTCCAGCCTTGCCGGCAAGAACGACAAACTGCGTTTGAGCTGTTCCAATTAGCAATATAGTCGTTCTACGATTGTTTCCTCGAGTATGGAGACAGAGAAGAATTCCACCGCAAATTCGGACAATTCCGCACTGCGCTTGCCATGGAGCAGTAAGGCAAAGTGACACAACCGGACACGAACAGGCCGGGATCATGACCACAAGAACTTAACATCTAAGACTGATTGGAAAAATAAGTCTGATTGGGGCGGGAAATTGACTTATAACCAACTCAACAACAGTATTATTATTTTTCCCACGACTAACTCTTCTGTCATTTCAAGTCAAACAATATAGTCCAATATTTCACTTGAAATAAAATTCCCACCCCCTACAATTAGTGAAATTCAAGCGACCAACCACTAGATGTAGTGGTTTTTTGTTTCCAAGGCTAAAGTGGCCTGTGCAATCAAAGGGGTAACATCGTGTTCGATACCGAAAGTATTTCAACGTCATCCCGCAACGATTCCGAATCAAGCGCTTCCAGCCGTAATTCTGCTGACCGACACCCGATACCCCAGCACCTGAATCAAGTAAATTCAAATACGAATGAAGCTGCCAATAAAGGAACCCAGGCAATGACACAAGAAATCAGCACTGAAGTGCTGCTGGAAAAATACGCTGAGGCGGATGAAAAATCAGTGCAGGATGTGCGCCACCGTGTTGCGCGCGGGCTCGCACTGGCAGAAAAACCTGAGGAGCGCGCAAAATGGGAAGAAGCGTTCTTCCTCGCGCAGGAAAATGGGTTCGTTCCTGCCGGCCGCATCAACTCTGCTGCCGGCCTGAAAATACAGGCAACACTGATCAACTGCTTCGTACAGCCAGTAGGAGATGCCATTTCCGGAACCAACGACGGCAAGCCAGGAATTTATGACGCGCTACAGCAAGCGGCCGAAACAATGCGTCGCGGCGGTGGCGTCGGCTATGACTTCTCTTCCATCCGACCGGAAGGCGCGCACGTCAAAGGCACCAACTCGCGCGCCAGCGGCCCTATTTCTTACATGCGTGTGTTCGACCGCTCCTGCGAGACCGTTGAATCGGCCGGAGCACGACGCGGCGCGCAAATGGGTGTATTGCGTTGCGATCACCCGGACATCGAGAAATTTATCGGCGCCAAGGACAAGGGCGACCTGCGCAACTTCAACATCTCTGTCGGCGTAACCGATGCCCTGATGCAGGCAGTAGAAAATGATCAGGATTTCGAACTGGTGCATGCTGCCGAACCTTCCTCGACTCTCAAGACCGAGGGCGCCACCCGTCGCGACGATGGCAAATGGATCTACCGCAAGGTGCGTGCAACCGACCTGTGGAAACAGATCATCGCCAGCACTTACGACCACGCCGAGCCGGGCGTATTGTTTATTGACCTGATGAACCGCGACAACAACCTGTCCTATTGCGAAATCATCGAGGCCACCAATCCTTGTGCAGAACAACCGCTGCCTCCTTACGGTTGCTGCTGCCTGGGCTCCATCGACATGACGCGCATGGTGAAGAATCCGTTCTCCAAACATGCCGGTTTTGACTACGAACCTTTCAAGCAACTGGTACGTGTGGCCGTGCGCATGCTGGACAACGTGCTGGACGTGACTGCATGGCCGCTGCCGGAACAACAAAAAGAAGCACAGAACAAACGCCGCGTCGGCTTGGGCTTCACCGGACTGGGCGATGCACTGGTCATGCTGGGGCTGCGCTACGACACCGATGAAGCGCGCGCTTTCGCCGCCGACATCACTCGCATCATGCGCGACGAGGCCTACCTTGCTTCAGTCGACCTGTCCATCGAGCGCGGCAAGTTCCCGCTGCTGGATACCGACAAATATCTGTCCGCTCCACGTTTTGCTTCGCGCCTGCCGGACGAAATCAAGGACAAGATTCGCAAACACGGTCTGCGCAACAGCCACCTGCTTTCCATCGCCCCCACCGGCACAATCTCGCTTGCCTTTGCCGACAATGCCTCCAATGGTATCGAGCCTGCCTTCTCGTGGTTCTACACCCGCAAGAAACGCATGATGGATGGCACCACCAAGGATTACCCGGTGGAAGACCACGCCTGGCGCGTTTACAAGCAACAAGGCGGCGATGTCAGCAAACTGCCGCCCGCTTTCGTCACAGCGCTGGAAATAACTGCCATCGATCACATGAAGATGGTCGCCGCCGTCGCGCCTTTTATTGACACCTCCATCAGCAAAACCGTCAATGTGCCCGCCGACTATCCGTATGAGGATTTCAAGGATCTCTACACCGAAGCGTGGAAGGCCGGACTGAAGGGCCTGGCGACCTATCGCCCGAACAGCGTGCTGGGCTCGGTGCTGTCGGTGACGCCTGAAAAGAAAGAAGAACAACCGCAGGATTTCGTGTTCGACCAGGACCGACGCATCGTGCTGGAAGCCACACCAAACCCGGCTCTCGCTTCGTTGCGCTGGCCGGGCCGCCCGCAACTGACGGCTGGCAGCGAAGGCTGGGTGTCACAAGTGGTGAAGCATCCGCTCGGCAGTTTTGTGACATTCGTATCGCACACAACCAACGGCCATAACCATCCTTTCGAAGTCTGGGTGAACGGTTCGGAACAACCGCGCGGACTCGGTGCGCTGGCAAAGTCGCTGTCCATGGACATGCGCACGCGCGACCCGGTGTGGGTGCGCATGAAATTGGAAATGCTGATGAAGACCGCGGGCGACGATGGCTTCGATATGCCGATGCCACCCGATGGCGAAGTAAAGCGCATGCCGAGTCTGGTGGCCGCCTTTGCGCATTTGCTGAAGTATCGCATAGAGGAATTAGGGGCGCTGGAAATTTCCGACGGCATGACCACCCCGATGATGGATGCGCTGTTCGCCAAGAAAGAACCAAAAACCGGCACCGACGGTACCATGAGCTGGACAGTGGACATCGCCAATGCGGGCACTGGTGACGATTTCGTGCTGGGCCTGAAAGAGCTGATGCTGCCGGATGGGCAGCGCCGCCCTTATTCGATGTGGCTGTCCGGCGTGTATCCGCGCGCCCTGGACGGATTGTGCAAAGTGTTGAGCCTGGATATGCGCGTGATCGATCCAGCCTGGATTGGCATGAAGCTGCGCAAGCTGCTCAACTTCGGCGAGCCACTCGGCGATTTCATGGCGCGCGTTCCTGGCGGCAACAAAATGGAAAGCTACCCTTCGACTGTTTCATACGTCGCCAAGCTGATCATCCATCGGTACGCCATGCTCGGCATTCTTGATGAGCACGGCTACCCGGTACAGCAGATGGGCGTACTGGAAATTCCCGAAGGTCACATCAAACCTACCGGTATCAAGCCTGTCGTAGGCAAGATGTGCAAGGAATGCGGTAACGCCACGCTGATCAAGAAGGACGGCTGCGAGTTCTGTACGAGCTGCGGTGCAATCGGGGCGTGCGGCTGATTGTGCGGGGGACACCATAAAGTGCAAGTTGGTCATCATAAGGCGCTAGCAGCTACAGCATAAGTTGCAATTGGTCTACACGCTTAAGCGTGTAGAGCTTACAGCAAAGCCTTCACGAACCAATCAAACTCGAAACCCCTTCGAAGCAATTCAAAGGGGTTTATTTTTTTGCTTTGAAACTTTTAAAAACTGCGAATTTATCCGATCGATGCAACACTCGCGCCAAATCTTTCAGCCAGTGTTTCAAAGTTTAACGTCTTTCGTGGGCGTTCATTGATCAATGCATTAACGACGGTCTGAGCTACTACATATTATCTCGGGTTTAAACTAAGATCTTTAGTACAGATGCTATTAATATACGGGGTCATGTTTTCTACTACATTAATTGCTTCACTGCTTGAAAGGTGCATGCCATCCATTGTTCTAATTGCCCCCCCCCCAGCTAATTCGTGAAAATCTAGCAACTTGTGGTTCGGAAATGTCTTCTTAAAGGCATTTCTGATTTGTACTGCACGTGGGGTATTTTCCAAATCTGGATGAATAGGCATTTCATACAATATAACCTTGCCACCCTTTTCTTCGATCCCCCTAACCATGTGGGTAAATTCAACCAAGTTATTATTGAGGATATCGGAAGATATAGGTATTTGATAATTCCTTAATTGCAAGGCGAGTGCATTTTGAAGAATTGATTCGTTTATTTCCGGCTCTGTTTTGGCTGACTTTTCCTTGCTCGGCCGGTGCAACAAACCAAGCGCCAGATTCATAGGCATATTCTCAACGTAAAAAATTGCAGATATTCGCATCTCCACCCTTTTCCCGTTGTTAATTAAATCCTGATTGACACTCCGTTCGGGAACGTTAATCTCAATAAACACTAGACGTGGAATTTCAGCTGAATTGGCAATGGCACCCAGCCCCGTTAAAGACGAATCTCCTCCAAGGGATAAGTTGTATACACAACCTGAATTCTCATTAAAATCCAATCTGTTAGTCAGTGAGCTGCCCACGAAGACGACCTTGTATTGGTTGCCTGATCTGGAATCTCGCATGTACTTCTCAATGGCGTATCGATTGTCTTGCCATTGACTTTGCATTTGCACATGAACTGGCTTGGGACCAAACTTTATAAACATGCCATAAATAAGACAAAGAATCACAGCGATAATTAGTGGATTTCGCATTATCAAAACTGGAAATAAATGAATGGAACTGCAGGCCCAGGATTCGTAACAATAAGGAACAACATTGCTCCATATGCAAAATCTTTCAGCAACCCCGGAATCTCTTCTTTGTATACGTGGAGCACATGATAAGAGAATACGAAAAAGCTGTAACTTAGTATCTTAAACGCTTTCATTTTAGATACAGCTAGTATTCCACCCGCATCATTGTGAAACATCAAACCAATATAAGCCCAAGCTTGGGAATAATCCTGTAACTTAAAAAATAGCCAGCCAATTGTAACGAAGTTAAACACGACGAAAATTCTAATCCCTTTCAAAACAGGATTAGTGCTGGTATAGATATTTGAATCCAGCCATGGTCGCTCGAATGCCAACCCAATGCCATGCCATAAGCCCCATATGGCAAAACTCCAAGCTGCGCCATGCCACAAACCACCAAGAAACATTACGACCATCAAGTTGACGTAGGTTCTTGTCTCTCCTTTTTTACTTCCGCCCAAAGGAATGTAGAGATAGTCGCGCAACCAACTTGAGAGTGAAATGTGCCAGCGCCGCCAAAATTCTGAAATTGAACTTGAGAAATACGGATAATTAAAGTTATCCGGAAGTTTGTAACCGAGCAACTTTGCCAATCCGATTGCTATAAGTGAATAACCTGCAAAGTCTGCAAAAATTTGTGCTGAGTAACCGTAGAGTAGCAACAACAGTTCGCCAGACGAATTCCATTGAAAATATGGATACGCAATCCAGAAAGTCTGTTCGCTTAGATTATCAGCAATTACCGACTTTAAGAAATATCCCACAACCAGAATGCGAAAGCTGCCTGAAAAGTCAATATCCTGAAATCGTTTTACGCCAACTTGGGGATAGAAATCCTTCGCCTTTATGATTGGCCCGGCAATTAACTGTGGAAAGAATACTAGATACAAAAGAGTTTCTGACAGGTGCTTTTTAAGGCTACGTCTTTTCTCGGTGAACGTAGTGGTATTGCCACGATAAATATCGACCAGCAAACTTATCCCATGAAATGTATAAAACGAAATGCCAATGGGGAGCGGTGCCAAGATCAGCCACTCGCCTAAAGTATGAGCGGGCTGTGGAACGAGCTGTGGAATATTCTGTATTACCAGAAACTTGTATTTAAAGAACCCTAATAGCATCAGGTTGACGGCAACACCGGATGTGGCAAATAACTTTGCCCTGAACGGATTGTTTGCAGTTAACACTGAGTAGCTAGATAATCCAGTAATAAACCAAGAGCATAGAAAAATAGCCAATAATGGGGGCGATTGCCATGCATAGAAGAAGAGCGATGCAACAACCAAAATCAGTAATTGCAATTGAGACTTGTTAATGAGGTAATACGCTCCGAATGTAATGCAGAAAAATAACAGGAAAATACTATCAGTATAGTTCATAGCTGCTTCAATTCTGAAGTGCAATTACTGTAAGAAGAATATGGTGGCGATCTGCGATTGTTATACAGCAATAAAATGATCAAGTAATTTTTTGCAGAAAGCGCCATAAATAAAGAATTTTTGGAAGATACCAGAATTACTGGCAGAAGCAAGTTACGTCTCCATGGCACGCCATGAATGCCCCAGGAATTGCTGTAGGATAAATGTGATTCGTAAAATATGACTAATTTACATTCTTGCCCCATTACCGTTTTCATTAGCTACCACAATTAGACGCGATATCAACTGCCCTTAGGTACATGGCAACAATACATTTAAATATGGTATGGTTAAAACGTTTTCCAACCCGATACAGTTAGCATCTCCCTCCAACCGTCAATAAGATTCAAATTTCTATGGAACATCACCAAAAGAAAGTGCAGGGTCCCAACGTAACACCTCACAATACAGCTTACGAAGACCCAACACAGGATGACCGGACACTCCCGAAACTTGCCGATGAAATATGGGATGTCGCGGTAATCGGTACTGGTATAGGGGGCGCAACTGTTGGTTATGAATTAGCAAAGGCTGGACACCGGGTTCTCTTTCTGGAAAAAGGCCATGCAGATTTTTCAAATGCGGACGATGCATTGCTGCTTGATAGCGAAGAACCGTCAGAGCGACTGCGGAATGGCAACTGGCCCACAAAAATTACCAGTTGCATTGGGGGAAACCGGACGCAATTTTTCGCCCCTCTTGGCTGTGGCGCAGGAGGAAGCACACTTCTTTACGCAGCAGCCCTGGAAAGATTTGACCCAAGCGACTTTTGCGCCACTCCGGGAGCGGATCATCAAACGACCGGCTGGCCCATCTCTTTCGAGCAGATGCAACCGTACTATCGCCAAGCAGAGAAGTTATTCAAGGTTAGTGGGACATGGGATCCTCTCTGCCCCGACCCAGGTTCGCAATTGTTACCCCCGCCCAGCCTGAATGAATGTGATAATAATTTCCTTCATTCCTTCGAGGCCAGTGGTTTGCACCCCTACAGATTGCACGTCGCGTGTGCTCATGAGCCAGGTTGCACGGAATGCGGGGGTTATATATGCAAGCGAAAGTGCAAAGGTGATGCGAAAACCATTTGCCTGGAGCCCGCTTTGAAAACAGGGAATGCGCTTATCCTCGACAGGTGTGAGGTGGAGCGCCTGGAAGCCGATGCCTCAGAGGTCCGGGAAATTATTGGACGGCGCGATGGAGAGAAAATCACCATACGCGCCAGAATTGTTGTACTTGCCGCCGGTGCCTATTTTTCTCCGGTGCTGCTCCTGAAGTCTGGCAACGAATTTTGGCCAAACGGCCTGGCCAACACATCCGACATGGTCGGTCGAAATCTCATGTTTCACGTTTCCGATTTCATAGCAATCTGGCCTCGCGGCAAGTTTTCAAAACAGGAACCGCTCAAGACCCTCGCGTTTCGAGATTTCTATACCCATCGCGGCATGAAGCTGGGTTCTGTTCAGTCAACAGGCTTGTCCGCCGGCTACGGCAACATTGTGTATTTCCTGAAGACTGCGTTTGATAGAAGCCGTTGGAGCTGGCTCAAACCGGTACGGCCTCTGTTAAGAATCCCCGCCTATATTGGTTCGGTAATATTCGGTCGGGCTACAATTTTTGCCACAATATTGGAAGATAAGGCATATTGTAATAATCGAATCGTTCTTGATCCTAAAGAGCCGAGTGGAATGCGTTTCGATTATGAGGTGCATGTTGAGCTCCGTGAGCGCATCAGTGAACTTAGAAATCTGATCAAAAAAGCCCTTACACGTCATCGCTTGTTGGTAATCAGTCCGGAAATAAGCCTGAACTACGGCCACCCTAGCGGTACATGCCGTTTCGGCACTGATCCGGCGTCCAGTGTACTGGACGTGAATAATAAAGCGCACGATCTGAATAATCTATATGTTGTTGACGCATCATTCATGCCGACCAGCGGTGGTGCGAATCCCAGTTTGACAATCGCCGCCAATGCTATTCGCGTTGCCGAACATATCAACGACACACTCCGTCGCACTAATAATTGACTCAAGAACAGAACTGACGTCAGCCACGCCAGAACATGAGCTTCTCTTTTATCCGCCGTCTTAGTGACTTTGGAGGAATATGCTCATGATCACCTTCATAAATCATTGAATTGCGTCCTCCTGGAGGCAGGTTGATGATTTTTAGTGCCCATTCGACACAGTCAGCAGGATCCATTCCTGTGAAATCACTCATCTGTGTATTCAGATGTCCCGGTATCCATTCGACACAGATAATATCAGGATAGTCGTTTCCCATATCTGCACCAATAGCTTTGGTGAGGGCACGAAGCCCTCCTTTTGACGCTGCATAAGCTGAACTGTTTTTAATCGGAGCAAGATCGGCAAAACTTCCCACGTTAATGATGCGACCATATCCTTGTCCCATCATGATAGGGAGAACAACCCTGCAGCAATTCGCAACACCTCCCAGATTGATCGATATTGCCTTCATCCAACTTTCGGCATTCTGCTCAAGAAAACTGATTTTCGGATAAACGGCAGCGTTGTTGATTAGCACATCAATTCGGCCATGCTTCACAATAGCCAACTGCACGAATTTCGTGACAGCATCTGCATCGGATACGTCAACCACATACCGATGAAAACGTTTGCTTCGGATCAGTGATTCTGTTTCTATTAATGGCGATTCTTGGCTCCCAAGCCCTAAAACCGTCGCATCGCGTTGGGAAAAACCTAACGACAAGGCTCGGCCGAGACCGGAGCCTGCACCAGTTATCACTATTACCTTATCTTTGATATCCACTCGGTACCTCTAGCTAAAATTGAAGAATAAAATAAATCGTTACGTCGTACAAAACTATCGAACGAAACATATTCGCGCTACTTGCTCCACCTAGAAATAATGACATCCCTCGTAGGTGGGTTCGTTCTAATTAGGTTCTGGGGGCGATTGAAAGTTAACTCAAGGTATATTGGCTAAACTTTCTGAACAGCTATCAACACTCTATCCTATCTCTAGGCCTTATCAAGACAAAGATATCTGTTTCGAGGATATTAATGTTGAACATTTCAATACACACTTACCCATTCTGCAAATGGATAATGCGATTGTTACAATATTTTAGTTAATCCGTCCTCGCTGCGCGTTTCCGTCCCAACACAACACGTACCTCTCCCGCGGTATTGGAAACCAGCCGAATATCTTCATATTCCTTCGCTCGATCAAAGAGCATCTTGACCTGCCGTTCCTGCCCAAGTCCTATTTCAAAGAGCAGCGTGCCGCCGGGACGTAAAAATGGCAGCGCTTCTTTAACCACACGTTGCTGGATGCTGATCCCATAAGGACCACCGTCAAAGGCTTCACGCGGCTCATGTTCCAGAAGTTCCGCTCGCTCTGTCGCAAGCTTGCTTTGGGAAATATAAGGTGGGTTGCACACGACCACATCGATTGCACCTTCCAAGCCAAAACCGGCCAGCCCGGCAAACAGGTCACCCTGAGCGACAACGACTCGTTCGGAAACCTCCACATGCTTGACGTTGCGCCGCGCGACTTTGATGCAGCCATCGGTCAGGTCGCTCGCCCACACGCGGACAGTTGGAAAATGATGAGCGATGGCACAGGCCAGGTTGCCTGACCCACAGCACATGTCGATGATCTTGGGTGCGGCAGAACCCGATATGCGAATTGCCTCCAGCGCCGCATAGCCGAGGAGTTCGGTTTCTTCCCGGGGCGCAAGTGCGCCCTCGCCAACAATGATATCAATACCCATAAACATCTCATGTCCGATCACATAAGCCAATGGCGCACCTGCAGCTCGGCGTTCCGCCATGGCACGAGCAACACCTTCGTGATCTGCCGACTCCGAAGATTTTGCGGCGAACTCGATGCGTTTTGCTTCTGCGGCTGCATCGGCAATACCGCCGTGATCAAGGATGGCAGTAATTTCTTCTAGCAATTTATTCATGACAACGTGGTCCTTTTGGTCTCGCTGCGTACTTCAAATATCACTATCAATTCTACCGAGCGATGTCAGCGCGCTTGCGGGCTGATATGACACGTACCTCACCCATGGCGTCATTGACGAGCCTGATGTCCTCATACGCCTTCGCGCGTTCAAAAATCATTCTGGCCGGGCGTTCCTGGCCAAGACCTGTCTCAAAAAGCAGGATGCCGTCGGGCCGCAGAAACGGTAGTGCCTCCTTAACGATGCGCTGCTGAATGCTAAGACCGTAAGGACCACCGTCAAAGGCCTCCCGTGGCTCGTGTTCAAGCAGCCATGCACTTTCGGTGGCCAGTTTGGTCTGGGAAATAAAGGGGGGACCGCAAACAACGACGTCGATTGAATTCTCGAGACCCAATCCCGCAAGGCCGGCGAACAGATCTCCCTGAACGACAACGACGCGGTCTGACACACCTACGTGCTCAGCGTTTCGACGCGAAATTTCCACACATTGATCGGTAAGGTCGCTCGCCCACACGCGTGCTGACGGATGATAGTGAGCGAGGGCACAGGCAAGATTTCCGGATCCGCAGCACATGTCGATCACCATTGGCGTAGCCAGACCGGATGAGCGAAGCACATTAAGTGCCTCATAGCCAAGAAGTTCGGTTTCTACCCGAGGAATGAGGGCACCCTGGGCCGCAATGAGATCGACTCCCATGAACGCTTTGTGGCCGGTTACATACGCAAGCGGCACACCCGTAATTCGGCGCGATACCATGGCACGTGCAGCTTCTCCGCAATCAGATGGTGCTGATACTTTGGCAGCTTGAACTATAAGGGCTGCCTCGGCAGCTGCGTCGGCAATACCTCCGCGTCCAAGTGTATTGGTGATTTCTTCCAGCAGGGTACTCATGACAATCCCGTTTTCTTGATCTTGCCGGTATCGGTTTTTGGCAGGCTTGCCGCCACTACGAAGAATTTAGGAACCATGAAACTCTCAAGTCGGCTCTGGCACTCCTTCTGCAGCTGCTTTTCACTCATTGTCACGCCCTCTTCAAACACAACAAAAGCCTTGACTGCCTCACCCAGGATATCGTCCGGTACGCCGATAACCGCAGCCTCCTTCACACCCGGAATATTCATGAGCATGTTTTCCACTTCTTTTGGTGCCACCTTCTCGCCGCGCGATTTGATGATGTCGTCCATGCGCCCGACGAAATAAAGATAGCCCTCCTCGTCCATCTTGCAGTAATCGCCCGTGTACAGAACCTGTTCACCGGGGATTGGGCCCGGCTTGAGCTTTCTGGCGGTAGATTCAGGTTTTTCCCAGTAGCCCTTCATGACCGTGGCGCCGCGAATGACGAGCTGCCCGACGATGCCGGGACCGACTTTTTTATCATCCTCATCCACGATCCACATTTCGGTATTGGGAATCGCAATGCCAACGCTGGAAGGTTTCCGGTCAATATCTTCGGGCGGCAGGTAGGTGCAACGCTTGCACTCGGTGAGTCCGTACATCGAATAAATTCTCGCGGTCGGGAAAATATCCCTGAGCATCAGGATGTGTTTGACCGGCAGCGCAGCAGCTGTGTTGGTCACGTAGCGTATCTTCGAAAGGTCGAAATCCTTGAGTGACTTGAGTTCAGCGAGAATCGAAAATATGGTTGGCACTCCCGGGAAACCGGTGACGCCTTCGGCAACCATCAGATTGAGTATCTGTGCCGGAAAGGTGAAAGAACGCTCGAGAACAAGACGTGCACCTGTACGAAATGCCATCAGCATCTGGTACAGGCCGTAATCAAATGCCAACGGCAAAACTCCGAGGATCACTTCATCCTCCTGCAACTCGAGGTACGATGCGACAGACGTGCAGGCGGTAAGCATGTTGCGGTGGGTGAGCATCACCCCCTTGGGATCGCCTGTCGAGCCCGAGGTATAAATGATTGCAGCCAGATCAATATCAATGCAGGTACGTGCGGGGGGAGCCGCGCGGTCGCCCTTGGCAAGCGCATCGTCCCAGCGCTGGGCGTGCGGAAGCGCGGCGAGCTTCTCGTCATCAATGCTGCCGGAAACAATGACGCAACGCAAATGCGAACAGTTGCGCGCAGGTTCGGCAAATACAAAATGGATGTGTCCATCCGTGATAAGTGCAGCCGGACGGCAATCCTCCAGAAGATAACTGAGCTTGTCGCTCTTGGTCAGCGGGTTGACGATGGACGCCACGGCGTTTGCCTTAAGTACCGCCCAAAATGAAACAACGGTTTCAACCGTATTGTCGGCGAAGATCACGACCCGGTCGCCGCGCTTGACGCCTGAGGAAACCAGAGTATTCGCCAGTGCGTTCGAACGGGCGTCGAGTTCACCATAGCTGACCCGCTGTTTCATGCAAACAAGTGCGATCTTGTCGGAAAGCTCGCGGGCAGGATGGAGCAGGTAGTCTTGCAAAAGCGGCACGGGGCCGTGGGTGATTCGCATCTCAGGACCTCATTTGTTTGATGACTTGTTGATATCGGTCAGCACTTCGATAGCCCTGCTCCCGCCGGGACAGTTCGCAATAAATTGCTGATGCAGGAGCTGGGTCGACAAAACGCCCACCAGTGCCATATTGTCTGTGTTCGAGAATTGCCCCTCACTGCCGCGTGCGCGGCATTTGCGCAGGAGTTGCACAACAGCTTGCGCATCGAAGACATTGGCATTCCGCACAGCAGATTCGGAAAGTGCCTCATCTATATAATCCGGCGCATTTCTGGCAACAAAAGAAAGCGCATCCGGTGCGCGATACGGCTGCTTTTTTCGCGCAATGATTTCGCGCGGCACAATGTTAGCCGCAGCACGCTTCAGCACGTGTTTTTCGTCCAGCACGCGCAGCTTGTAGGCGGCCGGCAGCGAATCTGCCAGAGCGACAACATCCTTGTCAAGGAAGGGAAAGCGCCCTTCCACGGAATTGCCCAAAAGCATCCGGTCTCCTTGCGAAGAAAGCAAATACCCCGATAACAGCGTACGAATCTCGATATGCTGGTCCTGCGCAAGCGCTTCCCATTGCGCAAAATCGACAGGGAGATTTTCCAGCAGTCCACCGATCACATCCACATTGGTCGCCTGCATATCCCTGGACAACAGTCGTTTCAGTGCGCCCGTTGTGTGCCAACGCGTGTCATGCGCAAAGCCCGGAGAACCATGGGCGGCGATGTTGCGTCCGAAGAATTGCCGCGCCATCGCCTGTTGCGAAACCGGCGAGCGGGCAAGATAAGGATAGAGCCGATCAAGGAGCCTGGGACGCCACGTGGATGCAGGCTGTCGCCCCCAGAAACGGCGTACCTTGCCTTCGCGGAAAATATCATAGCCGGCAAACATTTCGTCAGCACCTTCACCGGTAAGCACAACTTTGATTCCGTGATTACGCACCAGCTTTGAGAGCAGGAAGAGCGGCGCAGGCGCGGTTCGTAAAATCGGGCGCTCGGTATGGTAGATCACTTCCGGGAACACGTTGGCTATGTCACTGCGAGAAACAACGACCTCGTGATGTTCGCTGCCCAGCCCGTTCACCATCAAGCGCTGGTATTCCGTCTCGTCGTATTCCGCGTCTTCGAACCTGAGCGAAAAGGTCTGAAAGCGTTTACCTGCAAATCGCTGTCCCATGGCCGCAACCAGTGAGCTATCCAGTCCGCCGGAAAGGTAGCTCCCGACCGACACATCGGCACGCAGCATGCGAAGCGAAGTTGCCTTCTCCAGAGCACTACGCACTTCATTGACTGCATCCTCAAGCGATCCCTGAAACATGCTGCGCGCATTGCCCGAAACCGGATAGTCTGGCGTCCAGTAGGCGCGGTCACGCACGCTTCCGTTTTCATAGATTCGGATGTGACCTGGTTCAAGTTCGGTCACGCCCTGGAATACACCATGCGGCGGCACGATAGTCCAGAAGGTAAATGTCTGCGAAAGGCCAAGGGGATCAAAAGCACGAGGAATGTCCGGGTTCGCCGCGAAGATGGCTTTGACTTCGCTGGCGAAATACAGGTATCCCCCATGTTGGCAAATATGCAACGGACATATACCAACCCTGTCCCGCGAGAGCAGAAGGCGCTGCGCGACCGAATCCCAGATCGCCACGGCCCATTGCCCGTTCATGCGTTCAAACGCTGCTTCGCCCCAGGTGCGATAGGCCTGAAGAATCACTTCCGTGTCGCTCTGTGTGCGAAAACGGTGCCCCAGCGCGATCAGTTCCTCACGCAGTTCGACGTAATTGAATATTTCTCCGTTAAATACGATCCAGTTTGTATCGCTCTCGTCAGCCATGGGCTGCTGCCCGGTCGAGAGATCGATGATGGACAGGCGCGAGTGCGCAAGACCGGCCCTGTCATCCCGGTACAGGCCATACTCGTCCGGCCCGCGGTGATGGAGTGCGCTGGCCATGCAAACCAGAGCTTCGCGGCTCGGGGAAGCTGCTCCAGCGCCAAGTCCGATAATTCCGGCAATACCGCACATGCGCCGTCAGACCTCCGGCACAGGAGCGACCAGCAGGGGACGCATGTGCAGATAGCGGGTGGCACGTCGTTTGGCGTCGATGTCTTTGAAGACTCGCTCGACCTGGGCTGGCGTGAGGCCAACCACAGGCGCAGTTTCTTCGGCAGAAACACCGTTGTTCACTGCATAGAGACAGAGATCCATGCGGTCATAGGGCAGCGCAAAGTAAAACTCCTCCTGCGTCTGCGGCATCGAGAAAGTGTCAGTGGTAGGCGGACGGCGCCGAATTTCATCGGGAACGCCCAGATACTCTGCAAGCTGGTAAACCTGAGTTTTATAGAGATGTGCAATGGGTTTGAAATCGGCGCTTCCATCGCCCTGCTTCACGAAGAAGCCCTGATCGTACTCAAGACGATTGGGCGTACCTGAGACGGCATAGTTCAGGCGATCCGCGTGGTAGTACTCCGTCATCTTGCGCACGCGCTGCTTGTAGTTTGTTGCAGCAACAATTTGCAGGTATGCCCCTAATGAGAGCCGCACAGTGGACACTTCACCCGCAGGACTCTGCACGGTAAGCCGCGTGATATTCAGGCGATCACTCTCGAGTATCGACGGCAACACCAGCTTGCACTTCCAGTCATCCCCGTACTCGGGAACGATCGAGCGGATGGCTTCTGTCTGGCGGCGGTAGCATCCCAGCCCCTCAAGAGCGGGAGCAATATCCTCGACAATGGCCTCGATGCCGAAGTGCTCGGTGAGCATCCGTCCAAGCATGAGCGCATCGTCAGAGGAATGGTGTTCAGGCATGAAGAGTCCCAGCACCTTATCTTTGCCGAACGCACGCACACACAACGCAGCAACAACTGAACTGTCAATACCACCGGAAATACCTACGACGGCACCCCGTTTGCGAAGTTGACCGAGGACCTGCTCGCGCAAGCTTTCGGCAATGCGATCAACTTCTGCTTTGGGATCCAGCCTGAGCACATCTTTGTCGAACATGAGTACCTCATCTCCGGCAATGCCGAACGTGAACAGCATTTGACTCGGCATTGCTGCTCTGAAAGAAACACCAGGTTAAACGGTGACAACTTTTGAAATGATAACAGACTGCTTTACTGACCAGCTAATTCAGCACTCGGTCCATGATGTTGCCCAACATTTTGCGGGGAACCCACGCCTCACCACGAGCAACCACTTGAACAGCTCTGGACAGGTGTAACTCAACAGAGTCATTTGACAGATAGCCGCGTGCTCCGATTTCCAGCGCTTGAATAAGCTTGCTCTCCTGAACAAAGTCGTCGGTCAATAAAACGATGTGTGTCTCGGGGCATTCGCTACGCAGGGACAGTAATAGAGCATGCCCCTCATCTTCACTCAGATCCAGATTCACCAACATGACACATGGTTTAAGCCGTTTGATTCTGGCAACTTCATTTTCATATGCCAGAATATCCGTGCGCTGTTTGGCCCGGCGGTTCACAAATGCATGGTCATTTCTATCGCCATTGCTTGATCCAACGTTAGACAGCAGTGTAATGCCTTCTTCACCATGCAACAGACGTTCATATGCTGCACGCCGGTCTCGATTGACATCTGCAATTGCAACGGTCACGTTTTGCATAAAAACCTACTCTCCTCAATACAATCATTATTGTTTGCTTACTCTAATACTTATCTCCAGACATAACCATACCGGCGGGTCGATTATATTCATTTCAAGGGGCAGAGCTACTGTACTTAAGTACATGTAGACAAGCCAGGCAGGTGATGTAAGGCATTCGTGGAAAGGATCAGGGCGGGCGCTATAAGACCAAACTAGGGCAGAAAACCTTGCGCAATCCAGAGAGAACTGTCAGGCCGAGTTGAAATGACTGTACTTGATATCGTTAAAGCGAGAGCCGCTTATTATCGGGCTGTCTGAATTTCCAAAGTCATTATTTCTTTCATCTGCCGAAAGGACCAGCGCCAGATTGAGTCGATCAGTCACGCCAAGCTTGAGAAAAACTTCGGTCAAATGAGCCTTCACGGTGCGCTCAGTAATTGCACATGCTTTGGCAATTTGTTTATTGCTCTCGCCATTTCCTACGCGAATGGCAATATCGTATTCGCGCTGCGTAAGTTTGTTAAGCAAGCCAAGAGAAGTGCGATAGGCTTTGTTTCTTGCAGTCGTTTTGCCCAATTCGTCTATTAATCGGCATGTGAGCGTACGCCGAATCCACAATTCACCCTGTTGAACAGCTTCAATAACTTGCCTGAGAAATTTTGGATCCGAATCGCTTCGGCAACAGCCCCTTACACCCGCCTTCAACAATTCCCATTCCATGTCTTCACAGATATCGCGGCCAATTACGATTGTTTTAGTCTCTGTGCGCAGACTACTCAAGCTGGCTGCGCCATTGGAGCCAAGCAAATCAATATCCAGCAGGAGAACTTTCGGCTTGAACAGCTCAACTTCTTCCCTGAGCGCACTCAACTTGTCGATTATTAATGCTTTGCTAACAAAACCATTTAACCCCTGATTCCAGAATGCAAGTCGATCCTGGTAAGCGCTGGCAATTATCAAATTGTTTGTCATATTTTTTATTGGTTCTAATTAGTTCACTAACATCGAGCCATCCGACGATGAGACTCGAGACTCGTTTCTCCATCGTTACGACATGGTTAAGCAACAGTTGTGCCATGAATGCCAGCAGAACATTATCCATATAATAATTAAGGATTATTGCAATACCCTGATCATGGTCAGCAAGCATAAGGCATGTTTTACGATGCAAATTTGACGCAAATTTGACGTTTACTTGACGTATGAATGACCGATTCTCGACTGGACAAAAGTCCCGGTGAAGAGCAAGAGCAAACTTGTTGTATCTACAGCGAAAGTATTACTACACAAGAAAAGCAACCGAACCGCAAGTGGCGAAGTGCGCAACCTTCCCCGACGGCGGAGAAACAAACCATCCACAACAGGCATCGCTCAATGAAAATACAGGTCAGGAAAAAACTTGGGACATCGATTGCCACCGCCAGGCATCGCGGCACATGTCTTCAATTCCATACTGTGCCTGCCATCCCAACAGTTTTATCGCCCGCGAGGGGTCGGCATAACACTCGGCAATATCTCCAGGACGACGACCCACAATTTTATATGGCACCCTCCTGCCACTTGCCGCTTCAAATGCCCTGATTACATCCAACACGCTATAGCCCTGCCCGGTCCCTAGATTGACAGTGAGTACCCCGGATGGAGAACTCAATGCCTTCAGTGCAGCAAGGTGTCCTCGCGCCAAGTCAACCACATGGATGTAATCACGCACGCCTGTTCCATCGGGTGTCGGATAATCACTGCCAAAAACTGAAAGCACCGGCAATGTGCCAATCGCTACCTTGGAGATATAGGGCATCAGATTATTGGGAATCCCGTTCGGTTCTTCACCAATCAGGCCGGACTCATGCGCTCCTACCGGATTGAAATAACGCAATAATGCAACTCGCCAGGAAGCATCCGCGCGTGCGATGTCACCTAGGATTTCTTCAATGATCAACTTGGAGCGACCATACGGATTTGTCGCAGAAAGTGGGAAATCTTCACGTATCGGCACTGTGTGAGGATCGCCATAGACCGTGGCGGAAGAAGAAAAAACCAGTGTCTTGATCCCAGCCTCGGCCATCGCCTCAAACAACACCAGACTGCCGTTGATATTGTTATCGTAGTAACTCAAAGGCTGAGTTACCGATTCACCCACCGCTTTCAATCCTGCAAAATGAATCACTGCATCCAGATGATAGTCGGCAAATAATGCTCGCATTGCTTCACGATCACGGACATCGGCCTCTACATAATCAGGCCTGCGTCCGACAATATGTTCAATGCGATCGAGTACCGATGGTTTGCTGTTGCAGAAATTATCGACTATCAGAACTTCGAATCCGGCCTGCATCAGTTCTACAACGGTATGCGAGCCGATATATCCGGTACCGCCGGTGATTAAAATCATGGTTACCTTACCTGCTTAATGAATATGAAAATTGAGTAATTCAACGCAAACTCCCCATGACTTATTCAACACCTGATCACTTCTGGACGGCATAGTGGGGGTTCAAATTTCTGTTACTGGAGTTACGTAAGGCTTCCAAGAAAATTCCTTGCGCTGAAATGCACCATAACCTGAAATCTGTAGACTTGTCCATTTCACCTAATCTCGCTGTCCATCAAACCTTGGCAAAGCAGAATCAACTCTTACCCTACAAAATTACTATTCTTTTTTTAATCCAAGCAGAACACCCGTTCCGATTTCTCCACGTCCCGGGGTAGCTTTCGTTACATCGCGCAAGTAGAATCAAAAAAGGAGACTAATAATAATGGATATTAAAGAGCAGGTACGCACTTTCGTTACATCGAATTTCTATGTAGCTGATCCGACGACGCTGGAAGATAAGGATTCTCTTCTCGATCGCGGCATCATTGACTCGACGGGGGTGCTTGAGGTTATATTTTTCATCGAAGAAACCTTCGGTATCGCAGTTGAGGACAGCGAAATGTTGCCTGAAAATCTCGATTCCATAGAGCGGATATCGAATTTTGTTGTCCGCAAAAAGAGTTGAAATATGCGTCGAATTTATCGAATTTTCAGCTTCAACTGGAGTGGCTCATGTCTGCAATTCACGCTGTGATGAGTACCCTCTTTGCTGTAGCCACTCTCGGCACCACAGTCACCGCTCACGCCACCAACGGTGACGCAACGCTTCGTGCGGATTTGGAACGGATCGCCCAGAAACGCATCTTTTTCGGCCACCAGTCGGTTGGTGTTAACCTGCTTGATGGGGTTGAACAACTAGCCATGAAAGCGGGCATTCCTGTCCGCATTGTTGAGATCAAGTCTGCAAGCGACGTAATGCCCGCAACAATCGGGCACACATTCGTCGCCCGCAATGGAGACCCATTCCAGAAACTCCAAAGTTTCGAACATGCAATGGGGTCTCATTCCACAGGACTCGACATCGCTTTCGTGAAATTTTGTTTCGTCGATATCACACAAGAAACAGATGTAAAGGCGCTCTTCGCCAGCTATCGCAACACAATCTCTGGTCTCAGAGCAATAAATCCAGGAACAACCTTTGTACATGTCACAGCACCACTCACCATCGTGCAGGGCGGACTCAAAGCAAGTTTAAAGAAATTGCTCGGACATCCTCCCTACGGAATGATTGAAAACATGCGTCGGGAGGAATACAACACTCTCCTGCGCCAAGCTTATCAAGGGCAAGAGCCGGTCTTTGACCTTGCTCGCATCGAGTCCACAGCACCAAATGGAACAGCGATATCGGTGGAATGGAATGGCAAAAAAGTTCCCGTGATGGATCCGGCGAACACCGACGATGGCGGTCACCTGAGTGCTGCCGGAAAACAACGTGCGGCGCGAGAATTGATCTCTGTCCTTGCATCAATCCCTGATCGGCCAGTGCCGGGCAAAACACCCCGCTAAAATCGCCGCTCCTTCCACTAAAGAGAGATTTTGATGTTCGAAAACTTGCGGCGTGATTGCACAAAATACGAGGATATTGGCCGGTGGCATTCGAATCCCGGATTCTGGATAGTCGCAATCTACCGGTTTGGAAACTGGGCAGATTCAATACCCAGCAGATTCCTGCGAATTCCGATGTGGATACTGTACCGTCTTCTCAAACTTTCATTTCGCGGCAACAACATTCATCTCTGGGCCGGGCGCAATGGACCTCGTATTGGCGCCGGTCTGAAACTCATCCATCCAACCAATATTATGATTGGAGGGGGCGTTGAAATCGGAGAGGACTGCCTGATCTTTCACGATGTAACGCTGGGCACAGGACAAATTCCCGGCAATCCAAAAATCGGGAACAATGTTGACATCTATCCGGGTGCACGGGTGCTGGGCGGAATCACGATCGGCGACAAATCGATGGTCGGTGCAAACTGTGTAGTCACGCGTGATGTGCCCCCGGAGTCTATTATCCTCACTGCACCGAGCCGGGTGATACCACGGACTCTTTCACCGGTCGCGCGTTGTGCAGACAGTAAAGCAGAACTCCAAACGCAGGCTTCCTCAAAATGATCAGGTAATGTCTTCCGGTTTAATAACTTCTTTTTGGCCTGAAAAATGTTATTTAGGCCCAATATCCCAGTCCGACTTAAGCAACGACCTTAAATGGCAAGTTTTGGCACATCTGGTGGAGAGGTTCGTTTTTCACCAAGCATATCAAGAATGTAAGCCTGCTCCGCTGTACCATGGCTTTGACATTTAGCTACCGTCCTTCTGCTTATGGAGTTGGCGACAAAAGGGGAATGCGGAATGATTCCAATAATTATCTATATAATGCAAATATAATTCATTAATTTTTGTCATTTGTAGGTAACTATCATAGAAACTTAATATCTCAATTTTGAACTTAATATATCCATACTGATCTTATGTGGAGTATTTTTGTAAATGTGGGTATTGTCAGAAAATAGTATGTTCTTCGGCAACTGCTTGTAGGACAAGTTAAATTATCATTACGCAAGGATGCGATCATGTTGAACAACTTTGGTGTCAAATCAAGGATTGATTTTGGCGTTTGTTTCACGATATTGATCGTGGTCTTCGGCCTTGTTTCATGCGGGAGTGGTATATCAGATGGAGCTAGCTCCAATACGGACACCCCGATCGTAAGACTTACCGCTGATTCTTATTCAATCGCATATAACGGGAGCGCCAACCTCTCGTGGACATCGACAAAAAGTACCTCATGCACTACTTCCAGTAGTGGCAGTACTGACACAAGTGGTTCATTCAATACTGGGCCATTGAAAGCAACCCATAGCTATACTGTAATTTGCTATAACGCAGCCAGTAAACTCTATAATAGTGATAGTAAGACAATTACTGTCGCTCCCTCAGTCATAACTCATTTTACCGATGCTGGCTCGGGCTATATTACGGTTACGTCCGACAACGATTTAGTCAATGGCACTATTGTTACCATAAGCGGAACTACTCATTACAACGGAAATTACACCGTTGCAAATGTGACCTCCACGAGTTTTGTCATTGTTGCTGCCTTCAATGGTGATGATGCAACCGGCAACTGGAAGTTAGCGGGGGGCATGATTGGCGGTTGTTCGACTTCCGCGACCACGGGAACACTTAGCGCCATCACACTTTCAAATACCCCAAGCCGCTTCAACGGCGTCGCTCCATTGTCCGTCTTTTTTGACGCCACGCTCACCTCTGCAAGTGCGACTACGCGACCGTTTCACGACCTCGAGTATCGATGGAACTTCGGCGACCCGGCTGGTTCTCCTGTAAGAGGTACAACCTGGAATAGCGGGAGTCGAGCCGGAGTCAGCAGCCGCAATTCCGCTACCGGCCCGGTCGCGGCGCATGTATTCGAGACACCTGGTGTTTACACTGTTGCCTTGGATGTCACTGATGGCACGAACACGGTGTCGAACAGCTGCGCCCAAATCGTAGTTCAGGATCCTGATGCGGTGTTTGTCGGAACCAACACGACTTGCGTCGGAGCAACGACCGCTCCTACCCCGGGAGCGGGCGGGTGTCCAACTGGCGCAAACGCAGTAATACAGCAAAACTTTACAACTGCAATAAACAGCTATGCGAAGACTGGAAAGAGAGTCCTATTCAAGAGCGGGGATACGTTCACTGCCGCAACAACAGTACGAATAACTGATACCGGACCGGGAATAGTCGGAAGCTTCGGTTCTGGTGCGCTTCCAGTCATACAAATGACAGGTAATACCAATACTCTCGGCTTTTCGTCCAGGTCTACACCCACATTTAGCGATTGGCGGATAATGGATTTGGAATTTAATGGCATGGGTGGCGCTTCAAGCACAGGAGTCGGCATTGACGGCTCGAGCGGTGGCATATCGCAAATCACCACGCTCCGCTTGACGCTGCGCAATTTCGAAACATCGATAGGTTTTGGCGGGGATGTAATCAATTGGTGGAACAATAATCCGGGGGGAGCTGGCACTACGGGTCACAATATTGATCAATTGGCTATCGTGGATTCAACAGTAGTCTATGGCGCAAATACGATGTATGGCGGCTACAATGCGGGAAATCGCGTAGCTTTCATGGGCAACAACATCGACAACGGTGGAAACGCCGGCGGTACTCACGTCACACGATTCCCTTATCTCGGCAAGGCGGTTATCAGCAACAACACACTGTCCCGCCCCGGGTTTGACAGACACACCATCAAACTTCATGGCCCAACTTGGGTTGGTGGCGTAGTAGGGGTGACAGGCGACTCAAGCAACTATTCTTTTGCTCTTTGTGGAGATGGATACTCTAAACAGGTCGTAATCTCGGATAATAAATTAACGGATTTCGCCAATCCTTGGTCAATTGCTTTAGGCCCACAAGATGGCGCAAAGGATGAAAGAGTCAAGGAAGTCATACTTGAGCGCAATTTGCATGTATCGACATCTACGACACAAGTGTCACAATATATTAATGCGTCAGAAGTCACGTCCAGAAACAACCTGATTATGGGGGGTGGGAGTAGCTCCCAAGCTGGAATAATGGTCACGGTACGCGGTGGCGAGCCCCCCGCAAACAATGTGCGGATATACAACAACACACAATA
This sequence comes from uncultured Sideroxydans sp., assembly GCA_964404355.1. Taxonomy (GTDB): domain Bacteria; phylum Pseudomonadota; class Gammaproteobacteria; order Burkholderiales; family Gallionellaceae; genus Sideroxyarcus. The sequence continues at coordinate 28,762 of CAYOJU010000003.1, forward strand.
TTCAGCAGATGCCGTGCCTAGCGGTCAATTCACAATGGTGTCTCTTGGCGATAGCCGCATTTCCAATATCACCGTAAAGAATAACCTTGCCTACGCTCCTAATGCGCTAAACCCATTGCTCTACGTTAGTGCAGGCGCGAAGAATGTTGTGGTCTCAAACAACTCGACAAATTCTCAGGTAAAGGGTACGTCGCCTAATTTTACCGCCACCCCGTCGGTACTTATCACAAATTGGAAACCTTTGGTTCCAAGCTACGCAATTGATGCAGGCGCAGTGGTTCCGGTTTGGTCCGATTTCTTTGGTACAAGTCGACCGCAGAATGGCTTTTTCGATATTGGCGCCGTCGAAGTGCCTTAAATTTTTCATTAGAAACGAATAAAATGTGCCCTTAGGGAACGAGTTGATTATAAACAGCCTCGTGTTACTGGTTGTCAAACAATAACAACTGGTTGAAACTTATTTCATGCTCATGGTCACATCGATGAATAGTATTTGAAGAGCATGTTTGCCGGAAGACAAAGCTCCGTGATATGTTGCAGAACGTAGACCACAATACTTGGTGCAAGCGGGTCATATCGCTTGTGGCACAAATGAGAATAAATGCTTTTTACCGCAGCCTCAACTGCAGCATGTGTTATCCGGCACTCTTACCTTTTACGTACCTTTTGCGTAATTTATTAAGGCGACTTGCGAACCAGAACGGTCAGTGTATCCAGCACCGCGATTGGCTTGGCAAACTGGTCAACTCAATTGCGCTGGGCATCCTGTTTTACTGTACCCTTACGCCAGCCAGAGCCGCAGAGCAGCCCCCTAAAGCAACTATAGGTACCGCAGGTTGTTCAACTACCGGAGCAACAAATGCCATCACGCTATCCAATGTGCCGGGTCGCTTAACCGGTGTTGCACCGTTGTCCGTTTTTTTTGATGCTACGAACACCACAGCAACCGCGACCAGACGCCCCTTCCACGACCTCGAGTATCGGTGGGATTTCGGGGATAAGATAGGTTCAATCCTGAATTTGAGTCCACCTCTCGTTGGCAGGAGCACTTGGAATACAGGCAGCAGAGCGGGTTACAGCAGCCGCAATTCCGCTACCGGCCCGGTAGCGGCGCATGTATTCGAGACACCTGGCACGTACACCGTTACTTTGGATATCACTGATGGCACGAACACGGTGTCAAATAGTTGCACTCAGATCCTGGTACAGGATCCTGATGCGGTTTTTGCAAAGGAAAACACGATTTGCGTCGGCGCTAAAAGTGCACCCACCCAAGGACAAGGTGGCTGTCCTGTCAGCGCAAAAACAGTATTGCAACCAAGCTTTACGACTGCGATAAGCAACTATGCGAAAACTGGAAAGAGAGTGCTATTCCAGAGAGGTGAAACGTTCTCTGCAGCGACTACAGCAAGAATAACTGCCACAGGACCTGGAACAGTCGGAAGCTTCGGTTCCGGTGCGCTTCCTGTCGTACAAATGACAGGGAATACCAATACCCTCGGCTTTTCGTCCAGGTCTACTCCCAGGTTTAGCGATTGGCGGATAATGGATTTGGAATTTAATGGCATGAATGGCGCTTCAAGCACAGGAGTCGGCATTGACGGCTCTAGCGGCGGCATATCACAAATCACGACACTCCGATTGACACTACGCAACTTCGAAGCTTCGATTGGTTTTGGCGGGGATCTCATAAATTACTGGAATAATAATCCAGGCGGAGCGGGCACTACAGGTCACAACATTGATCAATTGGCAATAATTGATTCAACAGTCATTTTTGGGCCGAATACAAAGTATGGTGCCTACAACACGGGGAACCGCGTCGCCTTCATGGGCAATAACATCGACAACGGAGGCAATGCCGCAGGCTCCCACGTCACACGGTTTACTTATTTGGGCAAGGCTGTCATCAGCAATAACAGTCTGTCCCGCCCTGGATTTGACAGGCACGTAATTAAGCTTCACGCTCCTTTTTGGGTTGCCGGAGTGCCAGACGTAACGGACAAAAGCAACTATTCTCATTCTCTAAACGGCGATGGATACACTAAACAAATCATTATTTCGGATAATAAATTTACAGACTTTCATAACCCATGGTCTGTTACGTTAGGCCCACAAGATGGTGCAAACGATGAAAGAATCAGAGAAGTCATACTTGAGCGCAATTTGCATATATCGACATCCACAACACAAGTGTCGCAGTATATAAATGCTTCCGATGTCACGACCAGAAACAACCTGTTTGTGGGAGGGGGCAGTAACTCTCAGACCGGAATTATGGTCGCTGTGCGTGGTGGTGAGCCACCGGCAAAAAATGTGCAAATATATAACAACACACAATATTCAGCAGATGCTGTACCTAACAATCAATTTGTAATGGTAGCGATTGGTGACAGCCGCATTTCCAATATCACCATAGTGAATAACCTTGCCTCCGCGCCAAATGCACAAAACCCATTGCTCTACACCAGTGCAGGCGCGATGAATGTTGTGGCCTCAAACAACTCGACAAATGCTCAAATAAAGAACACCCCCCCAAGATGGGCCGCAGCCAAACCTTCAACTCCTGAAAATTTCAAACTCAGCACGGGGAGTTATGCTCTTGGTGCCGGCGGATCAGTACCGGTTTTCTCCGACTTCCTCGTCCAAAGAAGACTAACCAATAATCTTGGCGCTATGGAAAAATAAGAACGAAACAATATGTTGGCTCAAAGCAATATCTAATAACATCTCACCTAATTAGCTGTAATTACTAAATTGAAAACTCTATATCGCTTTTTTTTGCGCTACATCCCTGAGAATCGCTTAGGAGATAATTTTATTGCGTTTATCACTTTTCTTCGGGCGCACCGCAGAATGCCCTCTCACAAACCACTCTTTAACGATGTCTTATACAGAATAAAAACAACCAATGAAATAATTGATCCTCTCAGGGTTTTTGTGTCTGACAAAGAATTCGTAAAACTTTACGTCAAGGCAGTCGCAGGGGATCAATTCAATGTGCCAACGACAAAAATACTGAGCTCTATCGAAGAAGTGCGAAACTATGAATTCCCTTCTGATTGCTGCATTAAACCCACGCACCTTTCAGGCAAAGTCATACTGAGAAGGAACAACAGCCCTATCGATCTTGAAGAAATCGACAAATGGCTATCAAGTACGTTCTATCGAGTAAACAGAGAAGCCAACTACAAAACTTTGAAACCTAAAGTGATAGTTGAACCCCTGTTGTTTGATAGTGACAACCTATCTGATTACAAAATATTCTGTTTCATGGGAAAGCCAAAACTGATCCAGGTTGATATGGATAGGCAGACTAATCACACTCGAAAATTTTATGGCCTTGATTGGAATGAAATGAAATTTTCTCTTGGTTACCCTCAGTCGAGTATCCAACTCGAAAAACCACAAAACCTTGACAAAATGCTCGCGTTGGCCAGTGCACTGAGTGGCCGATTTGGCTTTGTCAGAGTTGATCTGTACTCAAACGGAGTGGAATGTATCGTAGGAGAAATAACAAACTGTCACGGCAATGCGTGGGAAAGCTTCATACCAAAATCGGGAGAATTGATAGCATCCAGTATGATTTTCGGAAACAACTAGCCAGAAATGCCTTCGCGGATTCAGAAAATTTCATAAGTGGTGACCATGCCATCACAAGCATTGAATTGCATCATTCTCCTTTGTTAGGATATCTCAGCATCTAAATCATTCCGATTCAAGAATCTCGCCAGAATTCCGAAACAGTTCCGCGAGCTTAGATGCCTCGGTTTCAATCGAGTGCCGTTCCATAACACGAATGTAGCCCGCATCACCCATTTTCTTCAGCTCTGCGGGAGATTTTGATAAACAGTCTTCCATGGCAGCCTCCAGATCGTCAACGGACCCGGCAGGGAATAACCATCCGGTCTCTCCATGAATCACCAGTTCAGGAATCCCTGTAATGCAGCTAGCCAACACTGGTCTGCGTAATGCCATCGCTTCCATAATCACCACTGGCAGCCCCTCACTAAAACTGGGAAGCACTAATGCGCGAGCAGCCAGGATTTCCTCGCGAACCTGATTGCTGTTGATCCAACCAGTAATCCGAACTTTTCCGTTCAATTCATTCCGTACAATCAAGTCCTCCAATTCAGCGCGCATTTCTCCGTCACCGGCAAGAACCAGTTCAAACTCAATGCCTTTCCTATCCAATCGGTGCGCAGCTTCAATCAGAAGCAGTTGTGCTTTTGCTTCACAAAGACGACCCACACAGACAAGACGCGGCACTGCTGGCGGCATGACAGGTACAAAATCGTGAAACGCCTTTTCCAGCCCGCAATGAACCACTTTTACTTTTGGCCAGTGTGCGTAGTCAACCAAACGAAAAATCTGGCTACGTCCGAAAGAACTGATCGCCACCACGAAGGATGCTCGACGTACTTTTTCGGGCATCCCTCCAAAGAGCAACTCTCCTGTGCCATGCACCGTGAAACTGTATGATGGCCCGCCCAATGCGTTTATCAGCATCGCAATCTCTGCCGAATTGGTGCCAAAATGGGCATGCACATGTGTTGCGCCGAAAGATTTCAGCCACGGCAACATACGGCAGGCTTCTGCCAAATAGGCGAGATGATAGGGCAACGCGCGTTCCCCTCCCCGCCCCATACGAATGGTCAACAAAAGTGCAGAGAAAAAACGCCGTGGCGCCGTAAGCGATGTCCGAAATACAGCCCAAAGCAATGCGATAAAACCCTCTTGCAGAATATATCGTGTTTGAGTTCGCTCCCGCAGATCTTCGTCGTCCGTCAGTTCGGCATCCCACCCCTGAAGTGCAATGCGTAGAATTTTGAAGCCTTTACTTTCGAGGGCTAGAATTTCCCTCCGGATGAAAGTATGGCTGACCTTTGGGTACTGGTTGATGACATAGGCAATTCGTAAAGACATAGGCGATATCTGGTTAATGACAGACTAATTGTTGGATCATGGCGTAATACACCATCTGCAAGTTACTTCCAGACAGCAAAGAACTAGCATATTGATTCAACCTGGATCGATTCTCACACAAAAATTTTAATGACAATTATTTTCATAATTTTGTCTGAAATGGTCAATAATAATAAAATAATAGTCCAGAACGATAATTCTGTTAGGACGTTTTGAATTCATGGGGCGAGTCTACCAAATTCCCTTAATCCATGTATGGACAAGTTTATTGATTCAGTTTAATGTTCGTTATTACGCTCAAATGCCCCACATAAGCACAATCCTCTCTGAAAATCCTCACAAGGAACATGCATCATGTCACATGAAAATTTGAATAGGGACCCTCATGTCGAGGGATCGTCCGACCGATCTTTTGGCTTGGTATTTGCAGGAGCGTTTCTTCTAATTGCAGCCGTACCGCTATTCCATGGAGAAGCAGTGCGTTGGTGGGCAACGGGTGTGTCGGCGGTATTTGCGCTGGTTGCACTGGTAAAACCGACGCTGCTTGCGGGACTTAACCGACTTTGGATCAAACTTGGAGTTCTGCTAGGCAAGGTGGTCAGCCCGATTGCTTTAGGCATTTTGTTCTATGTTGTGATTACTCCCATTGGGCTGGTAATACGGCTTACTGGAAAAGATCCGCTGCGTCTGAAGTTCGCCCCTGATGCAGATTCATACTGGATACCGCGCGATCCGCCCGGCCCTGCTCCCGACTCGATGAACCACCAATTCTAGGAAACCAATATGGAAACTATTAAAGAACTTTGGGCGTTTTTGCGCGCTCGGAAGAAATTCTGGCTGTGGCCTATTATCGTGATGATGGCTCTCTTGGGTGTGTTGATTGTGCTCGCCCAAGGGTCGGCTATCGCACCGTTCATTTACACATTATTCTAAGAGGAGAAGAGATTGCGCATTCTCGGTATCTCCGCGCTTTATCACGACAGCGCCGCCGCATTGGTTGAAGATGGACGCATTGTCGCGGCCGCACAAGAAGAACGCTTCACGCGAAAGAAACACGATTCCCGGTTTCCTGTACATGCCGTTCAATATTGTTTGACCGAATGCGGAATCGGGCTGGGTGACGTGGATCATGTCGTGTTCTATGACAAGCCGTTCCTGAAATTCGAACGGTTGCTTGAGACATACTTGGCATTTGCACCCCAAGGGATCAGGTCATTTGCAATGTCTATCCCGCTCTGGTTGCGTGAAAAGCTCTTTCTAAAGGATCTTCTGCTGAAAGAGTTTCGCAAAATAGATAGCGACGGCAAGTGGAACGGGCAATTACTGTTCAGCGAACATCACCTCAGTCATGCCGCGAGCGCTTTCTTCCCCTCTCCTTTTGAAGAGGCCATCGTTCTGACGATGGATGGCGTCGGCGAATGGGCGACGACTTCTGCCGCGATCGGAAAAGGCAACAAGCTGGAAGTGATCAAGGAAATCCACTTCCCGCATTCACTGGGTCTTTTGTATTCCGCCCTGACTTACTACACCGGTTTTAAAGTTAATTCCGGCGAATATAAGGTGATGGGACTCGCGCCCTATGGCGAGCCGAAATATGCCGAGTTGATTTTCAAGCACCTGATCGACGTTAAGCCGGACGGATCGTTCAGACTTGATATGTCGTACTTCGATTACTGCGCCGGCCTGACCATGACCAACGGGAAGTTCGACAAACTGTTCGGCGGCCCCGCGCGAAAATCAGATCAGATGTTGACGCAACGGCATATGGACCTGGCGGCCTCCATCCAGGAGGTGACAGAGGAAGTAGTGCTGCGGCTGACGCGATCACTGCGCGAGGAAACCGGAATCAAGAATCTGTGCATGGCAGGCGGAGTCGCTCTTAACTGCGTCGCCAACGGCAAGGTGTTGCGTGACGGCCGTTTCGACAACATTTACATCCAGCCTGCATCGGGTGACGCTGGTGGCGCACTTGGTGCCGCACTGGCGGGTTATCACATGCAGCTTGGGCAACAGCGGCAAGTGAACGGCGATGCCATGCGCGGATCTTATCTTGGCCCAGCCTTTACCCAGAAGGAAATAGAGGCACGTCTGAAGAACTGCGGTGCACAGTTCGATACACTCGATGATTCGGCGCTGACCGATAATAGCGCAGAAGCTCTCGCGCAAGGCAAAGCACTCGGATGGTTTCAAGGGCGTATGGAATTTGGCCCACGTTCACTGGGCAACCGCTCTATCCTGGGCGATCCGCGCTCGCCGACCATGCAAAAAACACTCAATCTCAAGGTCAAATATCGTGAGTCGTTCCGTCCTTTCGCGCCATCAATCTTGCGCGAACGCGTAAGCGACTGGTTTGAACTCGATGGCGACAGCCCATATATGCTGCTCGTAGCCGATGTAGTGAAGTCCCGCCGCCGCAAAATGACAGCCGAGGAAAATCAGCTCTTCGGGATCGACAAACTCAATGTACCAAGGTCTGATATTCCAGCTGTTACGCACGTTGATTACTCGGCCCGCATTCAGACTGTGCACCAGGACACCAATCCGCGCTACCACGCTCTGCTGTCAGCGTTCGAGCGAAATACAGGCTGCCCGGTTTTGGTGAACACAAGTTTCAATGTGCGCGGCGAACCGATCGTCGGCTCTCCGGAAGACGCGTTTCGCTGCTTTATGGGTACCGAATTGGACGTACTTGTGGTCGGCAATTGCTATTTGCGCAAGGAAATTCAGGATCCGGCACTCAAGCAAAACTACGAGACTGCGTTCGAGCTGGATTGATTAAGAAGGCAAAGACAATCCGTGACTAGTACATCATCTCCTGCGCATAAACTGCTCCAAATTCTCTTGCTGTTTAGCATAGTGGCTTTGCCGGTAGAAACAATGAGTTATATCGCCTGCAAAATTCTTGCGGATAAGGCCTTACTTTACGCACCTCCAAGAGTCGAGAACTACGCTAGTTATTTGAAAAATCGTGACCCGATTCTTGGTTGGCCAAGTCATGCCAGCTTTGGACAGGGGGAGTATGACCCTTCCGGTTCACGCGTCGTTCCATCATTTCCTGACCCAAAACTTCCCAGCTGTGTCGCACTCTTTGGAGACTCCTTTACATGGGGCGATGAAGTTACTCCCGAACAAGCTTATGGCAATGTGCTTTCAGGATTAATTGGGTGTCGTGTAGCCAATTATGGTGTTGGCGGATATGGCACCGATCAGGCGTACCTGCGGTATAAAGAAGTGATTAAGGATAATGCGCCAATCGTCATTTTGGGGCACTTCTCTGACAACATCGTTCGCAATATTAATCAAGAACGTGGTTTTCTGACCAATCAAGCAATTGGACTTAAACCGCGATTCATCTTGGAGGACAACGAACTAAAACTGATTCCACTTCCGTCTCTTACAGAAGCTGAGCACCGAAACCTTCAGTCACATGCTCAAGAGCTTTTGCCTTATGATTATTTTGCCCCTGGTGGTTCATCTGGCATTCATAGCCTTACGTTTCCCTACACTTTGTCTGCCCTTGGAACAATCCAACATTATCGCATCATGGCCAGACTCAAGCGGAACCCTAGTTATGCGCAATTCTATGACCCCGCGCACCCCTCGCACGCTTTGCAAGTTACCGAAACTATCATCGAAGCATTCGTAAGTGAGGCACATCAGCGCAACCAAAAACCTATGGTTTTATTGATTCCTGATGAAAAGGATTTGCGGTGGCTTCGCGATCACGGAACTTTACCCTACGCCGAGCTTGCCAAGCGCTTGCGAAGTGCTGGCGTTATTGTCCCAGAAGTTGCAGAAGAGCTAAACAAATACCTCGGCAGCCGGGACCCTTGCGATCTCTACACACATTGCGGAGGCGGACATTTCAATCCTGGCGGTTACAAGAAGCTCGCTGAAATCGTTTTTGCCGAACTGAAGGAAGTCGAATGGATTCACGGAAAGTAAACCATTCAAGCCTCCCAAAATCGGAACTGCGTAACGAAGGGTCGGGGTGGTAAAGCGAACTGTCGCTTTGGAATATTAATACCATATACTTAAAACCTTATTTTCTCGTTTCATGAGTTTTTTAAAAAAATTGAGAGTGAATACAATACTTCGCAATAGCGTCGCCCATTTCTTCTTTCTAACGGGGATCACATTACCTGCGCAGCGCGGCCGCAGCAGCCTCTCGATAGTGACCTTTCACCGCGTACTCCCAGAAGCTGACCGTCAAAACTACCCCTTTCCCGGCCTTGTTGTAACACCGGAAGAACTCGATGCATTTTTGACTTATTTCACAGAACATTTTGATTGTGGAGCGCTCGCGACCCAACATGAGCGTTACCTGAGCGGTATAATTTCAGCGCGTCCGTTAGTTGCTCTAACCTTCGACGACGCCCAGCACGACAACTACTGCAACGCACGACCATTGCTCGCGCGGCATAATATCAAAGCCACATTTTTCGCCCCTGTCGTTGCGATCGAACGACAGGAATTGCTATGGCATGATCGTCTAGGTTTTGCGATTCTCGCCTTGCTCAAGCAATCAAGCGAAGGACTGGAGCGCCTAAAGCGTGTTCTGGACAGAGCAAATTTATCTGCAAGTGGTCCGCGCAGCCTGATTGGAAACATAGTACAAGGATCAAAGGAGTTAGCACTGCAGGATCGACTGCGCTTAGTTGAAGAACTTGTAGAAGCTTCGGGTGCAACACGAGCACCTGAATTCGCGCGGCTCATGACTTTTGATGAGCTAGGGGAACTTGCCTCCGATGGACACGAAATAGGTTCACACAGCATGACGCATTGCATGATGCCAGAGTGTGACGACAACACGCTCGCCTATGAGATTGCAGAGTCCCGCAGTGTGCTGCAGGCACGCCTTGGTCAACCTATTGAAACTTTTTGTTATCCAAACGGCAACTCCGATGCCAGAACCGCGCTCGCAGTTGCCAAGGCGGGTTACCGCCGTGCGGTGACTACTACATGGGGTTGCAATGGACAAAAGTCGAACCGTTTCCTGCTTCGTCGCTGCGACATGGTCGCAGAGCGCGTGCAGGATTCAAGAGGAAAACTTGTTCCTGCACTTCTTGCCTTCCGAATGAGCGGTTTCCATCCAGGTCTGAGTTAACTGGCTCTTCAGTAGAACTATATTTATCGAAGTTTCAGATTTTACGTAACACCAGTACTAATCTTGAAATAGCATGGGGACTCGTAGGAGAGTTTCTACAGCCTGCCAGTCCATTTGTGATGGGTTGAGGTAACCACAACTCATTCGACTAAGTGTGGTTTTTCGTAACGGATGACTCCATTACATTCCGCGGATCAAGCAAGAATTTCGCGCACGAGTACCAAAATACCTTACTTACATTTATCTTTATTTGCCCGACTGAAAATCTTCTTCCCCGCCTCTTCTGATCGCCATACAACAACAGCAGAAGTCCGACAAAAGCACTGTCGATATAAGTAACATGTTCCAACTCAATCCGGACATCCCTGTCCGTTAGAGCGAGGCTGGAAAAGCATTCCCGAAGAGGCTTCATGTTATTCAGTACCCATGCACCGCGTAAGCTGATGATAGTCTCACAACCCTCAACGAACAATTCTGTAGCTGCGGAATCCAATTCATGGCGTTTTGGTTTGTGCCAGAACACGAACCAAGCATAAGGAACGACACGAGTGATCACCAGCCTCAGAAATCCCAACCCGTCGAAAGCGTAGCGACGCCACAGCGCAGGGTCTTCCTTTATACGCCACAACCATTCCAGCCCGGTATTTTGCATCCACGCAGGCGCGCGCTTGACCGTACCCGCCACAAAGTTCACCACTGCGCCAAGGTGGCTGATTACCGGAACCTTAATCTGCAGTCTGTTGCGTTCAATCCATGCTTGGCCCTTTTTCGCACCGAGAGAAACCACCAGGAAATCTGCATTGCTTGCATTGATGCGTTGAATGATCGCATGATTGCTCATATCCTCGACGGAACCAAACCCAGGAGATTCAAATCCCGCGCAAGTCAGCCCCCTTCTCTCCAGATTCAGCCGACGGCATGCAGCTTCGGCTGCACCATCGGGCCCGCCGAAGAAGAAAACTGAAAGCGGTTTCCGGGAATCGTCGCGTAGCGTATCAAACAGACCAGAACCAGCAACGCGCTCTCTAATCGGCATACCCAACAAACGTGCTATCCAAACCAGAGGCATGCCGTCTGCGATACTAAGATCACTATTAATTACCGAGTTACGAAATGCAATGTCAGACTGAGCCGCAATCAGGAAATTCAGATTTGGCGTGGAGAGAAAACAGGGGGAACGGTTGGATGCAGAAGCTCTTATGTGGCGCACAGCATCTGACATATTCACTGCATCGAAAGGCAGACCTAGAAGACAGTGAACTTCCCGGTTAAAATCAGGAAGCATAACCATGATGCTGACGGAATTTTTCGATTGCCATTTTTTAACCGATTAACAGAATACGCAACAGATACCTAAGAAAAAATAGATGATTCCTCCGTGAAGGCTTCATTTCTCGTTAAATAATCCCCTTGGCGCGGTGGATTGCTTCAATGGCACGGCGCTTCCCCACTAGCAATGACCGCCACTGGTAACTACGCAAGAATTTTCTGAATTCAATGTCACTATAACGGGGTTTTCTTTGCAGAGCGCTACGCAACCAACCAACCAAGATAGCCAGACTACCCAGTACATACGGCTTTTCCGGTATGCGGTAGACAGCACTAGCCAGCATGAAAACAAGACCCGTACCCATGAAATACTGCCCGTAACCATGCCGCATTCTCCCGGTAAAAATACTTTGCTGGCTGGAACCCATAGGACGCAGATGTACAAATCGCAAATCAGGTTCATCCCAACTGCATGCGATCCAGCCCTGCATCCTGCAACGATGGCAATCGATGCCGTCCCACATTACTTCACGAACAAATCCGCCAATCGCCGTAAAGCAAGAAACACGGTAAAACTTCGTCATACCAAGCGAAGTTTCGTCGCCATGTCTCTCGCTGATCAGACAGCCGTTTTCTTCGATATACGCCTTGCCGCTGCACGTCGCGATGCGCGGATTCTCTTCCATTTTTTTCACGAGAATTTCGAAATATCGCGGTGGCAAGCGAAGGTCAAGATCAAGTTTGCACAAATAGTTGTAGTCTTCGGGACTAATCGATTCGTACCCCTCGTAGAATGCTTCAATAACGCCTGGCCCTACTGCACGCCGCCCCCGATCTTCGCGGGTAACTATCTTGATCCAGTCATGCTGTTTTGCATACTTTGCCAAGATCTGAGGAGTCTCGTCTGTAGAACCATCATCGACAATTACCCATTTCGACGGCCGGAGGGACTGAGCAATAACTGAATCCAACGTTTGTCGCATGTAGGACGCTTCATTGCGGCAGGGAGAAATCAGCACATATGTCTTAGCAGTATTCAAGGCAAACCCTATAGGTACAACGCTCAATATTACCTGCCATATATGAAAAGTATAATTGGCAGGATATTACTGGCAGTTTAGCAAGCTTTGCGGCATCTGTGTCAATCGAGTGGCGCTCCAAATAAAAGCACACAAGCGATGACATACTCGCCTAGCTCCGTTCAATATCGGCAGCCAACACAACCTAGTTTATACTGTAAACCTTACATTGGAAGGAAGCCTGTGCGCGGCTCACGAGGACATGAAGGAAAACGTAGCAAGTCTCATTCGGAAACTCATATCACCCTCTCTGCGATTCGAGCTAAGAGAGACCACAGCTGGGCTACGAGAGCAGCTTGGCCTAGCGTGTTTTTGGCGTTGGGAGATTGTTAGGCTTCAGCAAAGGTTTGACCACAGCCCATACGACATTCTCTATATAGGTCGAAAAACGAAGCGTGATTTTGCCAAGGCACTTCTGATGATAAATGGTGGCGTTGATACCCGCCAAATAAAGTCGAATATTTCAAGCCGGACAGTATTAGTCAGTGAGATGCCGGTACCGGGAGCACTGCGAGTACCTTTTGCTTTGCGCGTTATCATACCACTCGGGAGGCCAATGGAGGCAATAGCATCTGAATTCGATGACAAAATGCGCCGAGTCCTTCGCAATCAGCGAGGTGCATACCGCACACAGCAGGCGCAGAACAATGCCGAGATCGACTGTGCAGAACAAGAGATGCTCCAGCCCTATGCAAGAGCAAGACACGGTACCACCGCCTCTCAACTTTCGCCAAATGAGGTCAGGAGAATGGCTCGGACATCAGGAAGACTTGATGTCGTGCTATTGGGTGAAGAGGTGGTGGGCTGTATTCTTGCGTGCGAAGTCACCCATAGGAAAAAGCGCTATTGGAGTTTGGTCCGCTGTGGTTATCCTGAAGCTGTGTTCTCTGATTCCAAGCTGTTGCGGGAAACCAACGCAGTCAACTTCTACCTCGCGCTCGAATGGGCGATCGATAATGGTTTCGACTACTACGACATGGGTAGCTGCCTTGGTCATCCGGAAGACGGCCTGCTCCAGTGGAAAAAACGCTGGGGTGGATTGGTCAGTACGATGGGTAACCATGATTATTTCTATGTCCGGCTACCCAAAGTCGGTGAGGCTCAGTTTCTCTGGGATAGCCCGCTCTTTGCCCTCGAACGCCATAATCTGACACTTCATCTCGGGTTACCAGATGGATCGAGCGACGAAGAGTTTTCGCTCCGTTATCGCGAAATGAATCGCGGAATGGGCATTGGAGGACTATCCAAGATTTATCTGCACTGTGCCAGACCTCCCAGTGAGGGGCTTCTTGAAACGCTGCGCAGTCATTACCAGCACCAACAACCGACGCCCATCGTTGAAAGTATCGTATCTACCTAACAAATTCTGATTTCACCCCAATGCGCGTTTCTCATTCCGGGTTCGATAATGCCCCAAATTCAGCTTTGTCACTCAACACTTCTTCAATTAAATCCAGGTCAATCAATTCAGCCCCAGCAGAGAACCCATAAACCAGCGCAGTATTGCATAGAATGTTAATGCGCCTTGGAATACCCTGGCTAGCCTCTGCAATCTTGGCACAAGCCTCGGGTGTAAAAAGAGGTGTGGCCCGCCCCGCAATTGCCAACCGGTGCTCAACATAACCCTGCACATCAACTGCCGCAAATGGCTTTATGTGAAAATCAACCTCAACCCGTTGCGCAAACTGCAAAAGCTCGGGGCGCATCAGCATATCCTTCAACTGCGGCTGTCCTACCAGCATAATCTGAAGCAACTGGTGTTTGTCCGCATTGATATTCGAGAGCATGCGCAAAGACTCCAGTGCATCAAGGCTAAGATTCTGCGCCTCATCTATGATCAACAGCACACTCTTGCCAAACCCGTATTGCTCGATCAGAAAGCGCTGGAACGCATCAAAGAGCGCCACATTCGACTGCCCCTCATAGGGAAGCCCGAGAGACAGCATGATCCATTCCAGTAAATTGGCTATATCTCGGTGTGTGTTGTACACCAAGCCAACAGTAAGGTCAGGGGCTAGATTGTTTAGCAAATGCCGGATTAGCGTGGTTTTGCCACATCCGATTTCGCCACTGACGACCATAAATCCCGCCCGATTCTTGATCCCGAATTCCATCATCGCGTAAGCGTAGGTGTGCCGACGACCGAAATACAGAAAATCCGGATCGGGCTGAATTGAGAAGGGGTTTTCCTTTAAACCGTAGAACGCTTGGTACATACTATATAGATATCCAGAAAAGATTTTGATGCAACAACACCCTGTTTAGCTTCCCAACCTCACTGTCAGAAAGTCAACTATCCGCGAATACAGCTGGCATGATACTAAAAATGGGGGCTGGCTGGCGCCCATCCGCTCAACATGCAGATTGCATTGAATACAGATAATTCAATTTATATGTTCGAACGCTAGCTTAGGTATATGCCCCGTCTATCATTTCGATAGATATAGGCGCACAAAACTAAATTGTGGTGTCCACTGCGAGCGATTTTTCTGAGTGCTCAACACAACAGGTCTTGATCAACAGGGCCAGCTTATCCAACATCTCATAACGGCGCCGATATACGGCACGCTTGCGCGTTGGAATGTCGCTCATATCCCTATGTCTGGCCATAGTCGGAATCTCAAAAAAGCCATTGTCGAGCGCCACGCCATTATGTTCTAACCATACCTCGTTGTAATCAACCCGCACCTTACCCTCATGTGATCGCCCATAATATGTGCTGTTATGCTGGCGACTGTCGCTGGAAACTGCCCATATCCTGCAGATGCCTAACTCCCAACACAACTGCTTCAGAACAGTCATAAGCAAGTCGCGCGGCCTCAATCCGTAGAGCGAGTGAGTAATGTTGCGATAAACTTCCTTAGCATATGCGGTATTAACTCCTTGCAACGCCCCGACAAAAACCAGTGGCTGACCAGCATCGACCCCAAGGGTGAACGCTATAGAATACAAACGCTGGTCGTCAACAAATAGATTGAGAACGATCTCACCCTCATGTACAAACCACTCGGCTTTGTCCAACACAAAGCGCAGACCAGTATATTCCTCATCCAGCCGAGCCAATTCAATATCCTCGAATGTCGCATGAGCTATGATCGATGCCGGTCCACTACTCATGCGAAAATGTTGGTCTATAACGGACAATTTGCGTTCCATTGACCAAGTGTGATTGATGTAGGGCCAGTAGATCGCCCCATCTACTAGTGGGTGACGCTTCAAAGCCTGTTTCCGCAAAGGGTTGTCCGAACCTTCACGCCACTTCCGGATATTCGGAAGGGACACCAAAGCTTTGCCCATCAGGTAAATCTGGTGCTTCATGCTATTTAAGGACATGCCGGGATGCATAATTCTGCCCAAACGATGTACCCAAACTAAAGTTTCGGTGACGCCAGCTCTCATTCTAGTGGAGTGTGGCGATTGATTCGGAAATGATACGGCGTGTTTGTTGTCCTGACGGATATATCGCATGAGCTTTCTTTCGAGATCAGGGACCGAGGCAAAGACACCACGAGCGATCACGTCATCTCTGCGCCAAATGGCCGGAGCGAAATTGCGTACGGGCGAAAGCACGTCGCTTGTTCCATGGGTAGAGAATTCATTTTTGTTAATCATCGTGATACCCATTACTTTAAGCTGCGCTATTCACACAGCAACGGATTAACTCTTTCTCCTAATACTTTAGGCAACTTGGACAGGGGATCGAAATTGCACTTCATTATTATATGAATCACACGACCAAGGTGTCGTGTTCATATTAAATGAGCAACTTTTATACCATTGTCTTAATCATAACGCCACCCCCTTGTTTCATTTGAAATTATCATTGAAAGACATTGGGGACAAGTTAAACCTGACCAAATCAAGACAGATTGTGTTGAGTGACCGTCACAAGAACAGATCTTCTTTAACAGCAAGGCTGTCTCCTAACTTGCCATTGGGGCTGTTACAAAATTATCACGCTACACTCTGGGCGCGTGGGCAGTTGCAACACGTTATTGATGGAGCATATGACCACTAGTGGACTGCAACGATTGATTTGAAATTAATACGGCATGATGGATCAATGTATCCCCACTTCAAGAGTTTGGGCTGTTTGTTGTGCTGACGGATATATCGCATGAGATTTCTTTTGAGGTCAGCGTCTGAAATAAAGACGCCGCGAGCAATCACATCGCGCTCAATCTACGCAAATTTTAGTTCTACCGTGTTCAATTTGGACGAGTACGGGGAGTGAAGTGAAATTGCGTTGCGCGCCCCCGCAACAGAGGCTGCACGGGATGTTTCCGATCAAGTACCTGGATCGCCGTTTTCTCATCGACACAGAAGACGACACGCATTTTGTGGCGGATTCAAATACAGCTCCATCTCCTAAGCGGCCTTTGTCTCAAAACTGGGTCGCTAAAACTCAGATAACCTTCCAAGCGATGCGGCTTGAGTCCATGCTAGACCCAAATGCGTGATGGTCATGTGAGAGAATCTCCCCCGAGTTCAGCGGCAAGCTTGCATGGGGATTAGTACATCGATCCAACCGAGAGTTTGTATTTCGTCGACCACTCCAACACTCTCGCTTCAATACGATCAGTGAACTTGTAACGCTCGCCCCCCGCATACAGCGCGGCATCTTCTCGTCCGTTCAGTGTGTTCATTTGTCGTTGCAGTTCCATGCGTTCGGTTTTGGTCAGTTTTATCCCACCCCGCTTGGGTACAATGCTTCCTTATTAAACGTTACTACTAGTGTACCTCAGCAACAAAACCGCCTCGCACGGTTGCTCCGGCGGGAACATCCTTCAGTACTACAGCATTTGCCCCGATAACTGCATGATCGCCAATGCGCACGCTACCTAATACTTTTGCTCCCGCGCCAATGTCAACGTGTGCGCCAATAATGGGCGGTGTTTGGCCGGCCCTCGTAACACCAATGGTTACCTGCTGAAAGATCAAACAATTTGGTCCAATCCGGGCCTTGGGGTGAAACACAATGCCATTCGGATGTGGCATCAACAACCCCCCCTCGATCTGGGAGTTAAGAGGAATATCCGCCCCCGTCACCACACTCCAGAACATGTGGCGCAACACAGCCCACTTTTTTACAAATATACGCAAAGGATTGCGCGAATTCGAATTGCGCTGGTAGGATCGAATACTGGCCAGCAGCGACCGAGAAGGAGCCCATGAAAAAAAACTTTTTTCTTCTCTTGACCAGTTAGGCATTTCAGCGGAAATCCCTTCAGTTGATACTTTCATGTTCATTTGTACTCGATAAGGCGCGATGCCTTTCCGGCCAGATTGTAATAAGTAAATTTCAACTGTCCCATCGCTTCAGGAAATTTACCTAATACCAGAAATAGAGCTCGCAACCAGTTTATCTTCACGGACCGTGTGCCACGCAAAGCTATACGAACAACCTGCACCGGATATACCAACAGCATCACCAACCCCCATAACCCAATAAAAATAGTCAAAATAACTGTAACCACGGGAATTCCCAAGCCCCATATCCATATCCTCCGCGATTCCTTGACCCGATGCATTTCAGGAGAAGATCCGTGCAGGTACACCCCCTCGGCATATGCATAGCCGGTGCGCAACGTACGCCTCCACCACTGGGAAAAGTGCGTCATCGCAGCATCGTGCAGCGCCATTTCAGCGTCAAGCCTCCATATTTGCATTCCCATTGCACGTAAGCGGACACACAACTCAGATTCTTCTCCTGCTATCAGGTCAGCGCGATAACCCCCTTCAGCCTCGAACGCATCTATTCTCGCCATAGCAATCCCACCGCAGGCTTTAGCCAATCCCACCTCTGTATCCCACTCGATATCGCAAAGCAAATTATAGATTGACCTCTCTGGATGCCGCTCCCTGAGCCGACCACACACCATTGCGACATTTTTATGTTCGTCCAGAAAGGACTTGGCGGTTTCAAGCCAGCCTACCACCAACTCACAGTCACCATCAACAAACTGGACATAGTCCAAACCGGGAGCCAATTTAAGAAGCTGCTTGGCTCCTTCATTTCGCGCACGAGCTGCTGTGAACGGTATCCGCAAATCCAGTTCGACAACCCCAAGCCCCATGCTATGGACCATTGCAACCGATCCGTCCGTCGAACCAGAATCGACATAGACCACTGAATCTGCGCATCCTCGAACTGATTCAAGGCACCGTAGCAACCTCTTGCCTTCATTACGACCAATAACGACAACACCAATGCTCATGACTCTTGACCCGCATGCGAAATACTCCATGCTTGGCCCGACAAAATTGCTCTCAAGTCGCCCCAAAGTAGGTCAAACATGAACCATTTCGGATCGCTATTTCCGTCATTCCTGGCGCCTAAATACAAGGCGCGGCGTAACAGGAACGAGACTCGTCCAATGGCCCAAAGCAAATCCGCCGCAACAAGCCCGAGAATTCCATAGTATTTAACGAAGAAACGACGGCGCGAGTCGTACCAATAGCTGGCTCTGCGCTTCACTTTCGCATGAATATTAGTTGACGCACCCTCTAAATGCATCACTTTGGAACCAGGTACATACCAGCATTGCCACCCTGCCAGATGTGCTCGGAGACAAAAATCAACTTCTTCAAAATACAAAAAATATTTCTCATCCAACGGTCCAATATCATGGATGACTTCCCGCCGAATGATCATGCTCGCACCAGAGACCCAATCACAGGGATGTGCGATAGTTTGTGAAGGACTTGCGCCAGCGTCGCGACGCAACAAACGGCTAAGCACGCCCAAACGCGCAGCCCCATTCAACTCGTTCAGAGGCGAAGGGAACGTGTGTGATGAACGTTCCACCCCCCCGTTGGCATTTTCAAGCTGACTACCTGCAATGCCGACGTCTGGGTGAGTATCCATAAAATCAACTAATGCTTTCAATGCGCCTGGGCGAATTACAGTATCCGGGTTGAGAAGCATCACGTAATCGACCGGCTCAATCGCGATCATGGCCATCCGTATGCTCGCATTATTGCCAAAAGCAAAACCGCCATTCCTAGCAAGTGGCACCACTTGAGCCCATGCTGACCAACCTTCGCGCTCTATGGCTACATTCAACTTGTCTACCGAGCCATCTCCCGATGCATTGTCAACCACGACAATACGTGCCCCCACCAAGTCCGCCACTTGAGGAGAAAGCGAACGCAGGCAGTCGATAGTCAGCGCTGCCGTACGATAATTTACAATAACAATCCAGGTATTGGCCATTATTACAGAATATTATATTTGGATAATTACAGTTATACACACCACCTTGTTTGTTTACCCGCAGATCTTCGCTACCATGCGATGTCAAAAGCAAAATACTCGAGTATTTTTCAATTGGCTCTATTAGCGAGGACCGACCGCAGAGACTCTACGCGTCGACGGCCTACATTTTTCCACAAATATTTTTCAGCCTTATTGTATGCATTTCTTGAGAGTTTTAACCGATACTCTGTGTCAGAAAATATCTTTCGTATTGAATCAATCCACTCTTCGGCATTATGTGCATCAACAACCAGCCCTTCAACTTCGTGATCAATAATGCCATCTCCTCCCATCTTGCTCACAATGGATGGCAGACCGGCACCCAATGCAAGGTAAGTTACCAATGGGCTACCCTCCTCCAGACTGGGAAATAGAAAGACATCCGCATCCAAATAAACTACGCTGAGCTCTTTTGAAAAAGGCACATGTTCAATATCGGACCTGCTCAGATAGGGCTCAACCAAGTGTCTCGCATTGGGTTCAATGTTGCCGACCAGTTTCAATTTTCCTTTCACCCCGGATTTAACCCAATAATCAAGCAAGAGGTGCACCCCTTTACGAATGCCTATCCTGCCAACGAATATGGCTGTCAAATCCTGCCTTCGTGAGCGATTGGCGACATCTTGCGGTAACAAAATATCACCTTGCTCGAGACCGTAACTGGACTGGATGATTTTCTTACTTGGTACGTCAGCACCAAGAAGAGATTTGGTAACTTCACCACTCGGACTAAAAACATAGTCGGCTAATTCAAGCCGCGCACTTTCATCGGCAATTGCTTCTTCATCGATGCCATGATTCGGCATTAAGCCAAGTCGACGATACTCGGCATCCAAAATCTCTTTGCTGGTCGCCTGATGTGTATTTATATTTTCTGCAAGGATAATGTGACCGGCTGACTTTATTGTCTTGTAGGTGTCAACAGATGTCGGATTCCATATATATGCAATATCCTGATTTTTCAGTGAATGCAGATAACGCCATTCTGTAAATTTTGACCACGCATCCTGAGAGAATAGCTTATAACCAAGCGGTTTTGCCCAATGCGGCATAGAGTATTGATGGAAAGGCCCATGCATACTCTTATCACCGGAGACACAATACAAGCTCACGTCCTGGCCTGCGTCACTCATTGCGTCCAGAATGGAATGACAAACGTAACCGGCGCCTCCGATACTGTTAAGATAACCCGGGAAAATGGTATTAATTCGCATTGCTCAGGCACCTATGATTGACATCATGCGCGGCCAAGCCAACGCAACAATAAACACAGAAGCGACAATAAATAACAGATCGAGTTTGAGTTGCAAAAGGCCATTGCGGTACATTACATATGCCTGCACACAGTACATTAGCCAATTGCTTGCGGCCACCCCCATCACAATCCCGATGCCTCCCCAATACTTATATCCCAAAAGCATCCCACCAATCTGACACACGATCTGGCTTGCAGTCAGCGCTGTCATGGTCGCGACCTTTCCCATCGCCAGCAAAACGCCGGTATAAGAACCCCACACGCAGCCTACAAGCGAGCCAGCGGCAAGTAATTCCAGCATGACTCCGGATCCATGATAGCGCTCATCGTACAGAAACCCCATAAGTGCTGATCCAATAAATACAAAGAGGACGGACAAGCACCAACTGGGTAAAGTAATTAGCAAGCGGGCTTTGAACAAGACCGAGAAGAGGTTTTTGGGGTTGTTGCGATACACTTCTGCATAGGCGGGAAAAAACACTTTCCCCGCCAATTGTTGGATAGCTTGCCAGAACATCAGATTCATCGTACTCGCCAATGTAAACAGCGCCAACTCACGCATATCAAGCAGAGCACTGATCAATAACCGCCCGCCCTCTGTCGATAAGAAAGTCAGGACGGAACCCCACATGATCCAACGCCCAAATCTAATCAAATGCTTGACGGAATCTCGATCCCATGTGATTTTGTTTTTTATTCCGTGGAGTGCCTTATGCGTGGCAAGCATTTTCAGGGTGGATGAAATTACCAGCCCCCAAACTAATGCCCAAACAGATCGCAGAAGCCAGGCAAGATAAATAGTACAGAGCAATCCAATCGCATAGGTAACGATTTCAATCAATGTCACCCGTTTAGCTTCCAAATTCCGTTGCGCCGTATACAATTTGGTTGAGTTAAAACCGTTGATGATCGCACTCAAACCTACAACAGGAAGCATGAGCGCCAGCTGTGGCAGGGCATAAAATTTTGCCATCGGTAACGCCAGCACACTAAGTCCGGCACATATCAGGAAGCCTAATATGATTTGCAGGGACCACGCCGTGTTTACAAAAGCCGGATCATTTCCGCGTTCATTTTGGACTATAGACTGGGCTATCCCCATATCTACAAACATCGTAACGCCAAAGGTAGCGACCATAACGATGGCCATCATTCCAAATGCTTCGGGAAACAACAAACGTGTGAGAATGAGATTCCCCCCCAAGCGCATAGCCTGATTCACGCCGTAACCAGCCAAGGTCCAGGAACCGGAATGAAGAACACGTTGCCGGAGAGAGAGTGTGATATTTGACGACATAGCTATTTACAAAACAGACAATCGCAACAAAAGAAATCTGTTAATCCATTATTAAAGTAATTTAGTTCGTTTCACCGGCAAGTAATATAATTATCAAATGCGTAGACCGTAAATATTCCCCACCAAACCAGCATGCCAAATTATCTCAAGGCACTATTCGTTATCCTTGTTTTAGCAACGATTGTTTTTGCTTTTACAAAAAGACCTGCCAATAACATTATTGGAGCAGCGGATTTTACACGAAGACGAAATCTCTGGTTCGCTTTAACTATTGCAGCCTTTCTGTCTCCGAATTTTTGGGTGCTTGTGCTTATTACCGTAATACTGCTGTCATACGCGAAACGTCATGAGAACAATCCTTTAGCATTGTTTTTTTTCATCTTGTTTGTTCTCCCCATGGCATCAGTTCAAATTCCCGGAATGGGCTTAGTGAACTTTATTTTCGACCTCACTTACATCAGATTATTGACACTGCTCATCCTTGTTCCCGCCTTTTTATCCTTGCGTAGACAAAGCGACCACCTTGCATTCGGCCGCACTGGCCCTGACAAAGCGTTATTCGCGTATCTCTTGCTTTCAACGGTTCTATACCTGCGTGACGATACTCACACTTTGACCAGCTACTTACGCCAATCTTTTTACGCGGGCGTTGACGTCGTACTACCCTATATCGTCGTGAGCCGCTCCCTGAAGAGTATGCAAGCATTTCGCGAGGTACTTCTGAGCCTTGTAATACCAATTATGGTACTTGCGCTGATCGCATGTGCCGAATTCTACAAGCAATGGCTACTCTATGAACCAGTAACTGGCGCTCTGCAAATGGAGGAAGCAATATCAACTTACCTAATCCGTGATGGTATGCTTAGAGTGGTTGCCTCAGCCGGACAGCCCATTGTATTGGGTTATCTTATGGCCGTTGGGATAGGTCTATATTTATTTCTGCAACACTCTATCCCGCAAAAATTCCACCGCCGTCTCGGTATGGCGTTGCTGGTTGTCGGCCTGCTCGTGCCTGTGTCACGCGGCCCCTGGATAGGTAGCATCGTGCTGTTAGTGGTTTTCGTCGCCGCCGGCCGTTTCGCCTCACGCCGCTTGATGAGCCTCGCACTGGTGGCAATGCTTGTTTTGCCCTTACTTTCCGTGCTGCCGGGAGGCGAGCGTGTGATTAATTTGTTGCCTTTTGTAGGATCAACGGAAAAAGAAAACGTCGACTATCGCTCGGACCTGCTTACCAACGCAACAATCGTCATTATGCGCAACCCCTGGTTTGGCTCTACCGACTATCTCGAAACACCTGAGATGGAGGCAATGCGCCAAGGCCAAGGTATCATTGATATTGTCAATTCCTATTTAAGCGTAACACTGATTAGTGGATTTGTAGGTCTTGGTCTATTTCTCGCGTTCTTTGCCGCGACGCTTTGGGGAATATTGCGAGCAATGCGTTCAATCCCGGATAAAGGTAGCGAAGAACATCTCCTTGGCCGTGCTTTGCTGTCCTCGCTGATGGCAATCCTGGTCATCATATTTACGGTGAGCAGTATTTCCTTCATTCCAATCGTGTATTGGTCCGTTGCAGGGATGGGAGTGGCATATATTCAGATGGTACGGAAAAGTGCCAATGGGAGTAGAGTCAACTCGTACTAGGCTAAAACGCCATGTTTTGCTTACTTCCGCCCCAAGGAATGCTGCCCGAATAACCGCGAAAAACAATTCCAATGACTACAAAAAAAAGGCAGGCTGTCTTCTCATTTGGCATCGTCGGCCTTGCTTTCATCGGCACAGCAGCCTGGCAGTTGCCATCGCGAATCCCATCACAAAGCGCATTACCCGTTGCAAGTAGCCAGCTTCAGAACAAGCAGTTTGTCCCTCAGGAAATATCTTGGCCTCAAAACAACTTGAGCTGGCAGACCGCGCCGGTTGATCTGTCTTTTCTCAATGCGAGTGAGAAGCCGGCAGGCAGGCGCGGTTTCGTCAAAGCTTCAGGTGAATCATTGGTATTCGAAGATGGCTCGCCTGCACATTTCTGGGGAACAAATATTGCAGCACGTGCATTGTTCAATACGTCCAGAGAAAACGTAAAGCTGCAAGCCAAACGACTTTCAGCTCTGGGCTTCAACCTGGTTCGCATCCACCACCATGATTCGCCTTGGGTCAATCCGAACATATTCGGCAAAAATGCCGCGGATACTCAAACGCTTGATTCCGTTTCATTGCACAAGCTGGACTGGTGGATTAAATGCCTCAAAGATGAAGGCATTTACGTCTGGCTGGATCTGCATGTTCAAAGAGCGTTCACGGAGAGTGATGATATCTATGGGTTCGACGAAATCCGGAAAAACGAGAAAGTGGCCGACCTGAAAGGTTACAACTACGTCAATCCGACAATTATGCAGGCGATGAAACGCTTCAACGAGGAATATCTGAACCATACCAATATTTATACAGGGGTGGCTTACAAGAATGAGCCTGCTATCATGGCGCTACTCATCACCAACGAAAATGATGTAACAAATCACTTTGGCAATATGCTGTTGCCCGACAACAAGGTGCCGCTGCATAACAAGCTGTACATGAAATTAGCAAATGAATTTGCTACGAAATACAGCTTGGCGACTGACCAAATCTGGCGCTCCTGGGAGCCGGGTCCCTCAAAGCTTTTTTTGAACGATCTCGAACAGAACTTTAATATCGACATGATCTCGCATCTGCATGGCTTGGGCGTGAAAGTACCCATCGCCACGACCAGCATGTGGGGCAACGACATGTTTTCCCTGCCCGCACTTACTTCCGGCGACATCATCGATGCTCACGCCTATGGCGGCGAACTTGAATTTGAAAAAAATCCTCTCAAAAATGGCAACATGGTTAACTGGTTAAGCATGGCCCAGGTGGCCGGCAAGCCTATGAGCGTCACCGAGTGGAACGTGTCCCCCTTCCCCACTCCCGACCGCCATTCCAGCCCCTTATACATAGCCAGCGCCGCGCGAATACAAGGATGGGACGCTGTCATGCTATTCGCCTACGCCCAAGCCCCATTGAATGATGCCGGATCGCCATCCAACTGGAATGCATTCAATGATCCGGCCCTGATCTCTACCCTGCCCGCTGCCGCCCTGCTCTACCGCCAAGGTCACGTCAAGGTAGCCGACACGACGTACGCACTAGCACCTGATAGGGAACAACTGTTCTATCAGTCAAACTCTCCGGAAAACAGCGTTGCAGCACGCACTGCCTCCGAAAAAGGAAAACTGGTAATCGTCATGCCAAAGATCCCTGAGCTACCCTGGCTAAAGACTGGGGCAATTCCACAAGGCGCAACGGTCATTCACAACCTGAATCAGAACATGATAGATGCCAATGCTTCTGAGGTTACATCCGACAATGGGGAGATTCATCGCGATTGGAAGAAGGGAACTTACACCATCAATACACTTCGCACACAAGCCGCCATGGGCTGGATAGGAAAAGAGACGGTTGTACTGCCAGATGTCAAATTCGAAATGAAAACACGCAATGCAAGCATTGCTGTGCAAAGCCTGGATGGCTTGCCAATCAAGCAGTCCTCCAGCCTGATGATTTCCTTGGGTTCGCAGGCTGTTCCAGCCGGCAATGCCCTGCCGTTTCGGTCAGAACCTGTTCAGGGTCAATTGACGATTCACTCCCGCAAAGGCCTGCGCCTACTCAAAAAAACAACAGGCAAAAACGAAAAAGAAATTCCTGTTGAATACAGAAATGGCGAATATGTCATCCATCTCGACAATTTGCCGGGTGCCTCATGGATGTTCCTGAAATTGTGAAATGTCCGGTTTCCTTCTTTGGTTACACAGCCCAAAACAGACTATCTGCATGCGGTATAATTTTTCAGGGATGCGCAAGCTGAATTGAAAAATATCCACATCTAAATTTTGAAAGCATAAAGGAGCGGTTCATGAAATGTCTCATCCTGGGTGGCGGCGGATTTATTGGTTCACATCTGTGCGAAGCGTTATTGGCTGAAGGTCACCTCGTTCGCATCTTGGATCGTCCCAACTTATCGCGTTTCAGGACGTTTCAACGCGATATGGTGGAATGGTTCGATGGTGATTTTGTAAACCGGGAGGATGTGGACAATGCTGTTTCCGGATGCGACATTATTTACCATTTGGTTTCCACGACGCTGCCACGCTCTTCCAATGAAAATCCCGCTTACGATGTGGAGACCAATGTTATCGGTACGCTGCACCTTTTGGAAGCCGTCCGAAATCACAAAGTTAAGAAAGTAATATTTGTTTCATCCGGCGGTACGGTTTATGGAATGCCGAAGGAAATTCCTATCAAGGAATCTCACCCGACTGAACCGATCTGTTCTTACGGAATAAGCAAACTGACGATCGAAAAGCATATGAGCCTGTTCCACTTGTTGCATGGGATTGAATACTGTGTTCTGCGACTGTCCAATCCTTATGGCGAACGGCAGCGCGTGTCGGCAGCACAAGGAGCTATCGCCGTATTTCTCAATAAAGCGCTCAACAATGAGGTGATCGAGATTTGGGGGGACGGCTCAGTCACTCGTGATTATTTTCATGTAAGCGATGCCGTATCCGCTTTGATAAAGGCTTTACCGTACGAGGGTGACAACCGTATATTCAATATTGGTAGCGGCGTTGGCCGCAGCCTGAACGAAATTCTGGACGCCATTGATATATTGATCGGAACACCAGTAAAGCGGGTATATTTGCCTTCTAGGGCATTTGATGTTCCAGTGAACGTCCTGGATATTTCGAGAGCAGTAGATCTATTAGACTGGAAACCTCAGATGCCATTTATCGATGGTTTAGCTAGGACTGCTCAATGGCTAAAACATTCAGATTGAAATATGATGTGCAACCACTGAGACACATTTACGGTTGGTGGATCACTCTCGATTGCGCCGGCTGCGATTTCCCAGTTATTACTCCCGGTACTCCGGCGTGTATTCTTGCTGCGGCATCTGCTTCTGCCTTTCCTGAGGTTTCGTAAAACTACGTCACACCCTTAGAAGACGATTTTTCGGGGGAATGTCATTCCGATTAATACACTCACAATACAAAATGAAAATTATTCTCTAAAATAGTTAGAGGCCATACGTCGAATAGGCTGATCAAAATGGTTATCTACCCACCAAGTAAAGAGGACAAGAAACATCAGCAATACTATTCCAGTATATGGCGCGAATTGAGCAACCTCAAATGCAATACCTTTTTTTAGCACAATAGTTATGAGCTTGGATAACGGTACATGTAGAACATAAATTCCGTAACTTGTCGCCCCCAGCAAAGCATATAAATTATTTAACCAATATGTTTTCGTTTCTGTAGCAGAAGCCAAGTAAACAATAGCCGGAAAAAGAATGATAACTGCAATAATATCAAACCAAGGACGTACTTGTGAGGACGGGGCTAAACAAAGTATGACAAAGACGATAAAAATCAATCCCCACGATGGAAAATGCAAGATATGAATTTTTTTATACCTGTGAACTAACACTCCAGCTCCAAAGGAATATAAAACTCGCGGTATGCCAACAATAATATCTTTCCAGTAAAATCCCGCGTCCAAATTACCGATTTGATACACGCATATGCAAAGTGCGATTGCAGAGATCGTAACAACAGCAAACATTCTGCCAATCGTTAACAAAGGGTAGAAAACTGCATATAGTGCGTTGGAGAACAATTCAAATAAAAGCGACCATGATGGGGCAT
Source organism: uncultured Sideroxydans sp. (assembly GCA_964404355.1). GTDB lineage: Bacteria > Pseudomonadota > Gammaproteobacteria > Burkholderiales > Gallionellaceae > Sideroxyarcus. Next base: position 56,676 of record CAYOJU010000003.1, read on the forward strand.
TGATAGGATAGAGCATCTGGGTCAATGGTGTAGGGATCATCAAAATAGCCAGCGCGGCATTTGTTGCAATCTCGAAAGCAGTCCAGGTATCTGGATGATTTCCGGCCAGTATTATCCCCAACAAATATAAGACGCCAAGAAGAGACCCTAGCAAATACAGCGGGTAAAGACGTATTAGCCGAATACGCATGAATTGCCCGGGGGTCAACCCATCTGTCAATCGTTTGTTGTAAGCCTCGGCAATAACAAAGCCGCTTAACACAAAAAAAAGATCGACGGCAAGATAGCTTTCTGTAAACCTGATTCCACCAAAATAATTACCAGTGTGCCTTAACACTACCATTAGGGCAGCAACCCCTCGAATTCCATCGAGAGTACGGTACTTGTGACGTGAAATTGAAATTCGTGGCTCCACTAGGTACAAACCTGCATTAACAGAATGAATTAATTCTAGAAGTTAGCACCCAACAAACATCCAGCAACATATTGAATATTTAAAGCAATGTGAATAATTCATTCCGTAGAATGACTTTGCTCTATTCAACTTATCGCCTAATCGTAGTAATAAGCCTGCGGCTCGACATCTGCTTTGTTGAGTATTGTGCCAATCAAGTTGGTTTTCGGCAGAAGCCGTAGGCAATCTTCTATTTCCCGCTTGGTTGACATCCCATTGGCCACCACCATAAGGACGCAGTCGACTTGGGGTAATAGCGCAATAGCGTCATCGGAAACGAGTACCGGGGGAAGGTCAAAGATGACTATGCGCGATTTGTAGCGCTCGCGCAGGTCCTTGATCATGTCCGCGATTTTTTTGGAAGAAAGTGTTTCCGAGGAATTCCTCACCGGACTCTTGGTTGGCAGCACCACCAACCTCGGCATATCCGGATTTACAAGCACGTCTTTCAGTTCAGCCGTCCCTTCCAGCAGGTCATTCAGGGACCGCTCCATATGAAGTCCGAGATAAGTTCCTATTTTTGGGCGACGCAGGTCAAAGTCCACCAACAAGGCGGTCTTGTTCGTCTGCTGGGCAATGCTCATGGCCAGATTGATGGCGACCACTGTCTTACCAGCTTCTGGTGCAGGCGAAGTAATGGCTAAGGTGCGCCATCCATTCTCTTCCATTTTTTGAAGAACGTGCGTCCGCAGAACGTCGAAAGTCATGCACTTTGGGTCATTCTTGTTAAAAGCCACAATGCGGTTTTTTTCCAAGTGCTCCTTTTGCAACTTTACTACTCGAGTGTATTCGTAGCGGATACTCGCTAATTCCTCATGATCAGAAGAGCGTGGCTTGAACTTGGCACCTTGTGTACCGAGACGTGATTGTTCCTGGCTAGCTCTGTTTGAATGCTGGTTTTTGACTTTTTCTATGGCCTGCTTGATACGTTCCATTTCATTTCACCTATGCCGTAATCTGAATTTTATTGACGAGTACCTAACGGCACGCATTAAGAACCGTGACCCTATGTCTGCCACCTGCGCCATAACCCCGCGACGATCTCCCGCACGTTCAAATTTTTCTTACGCTCCATTTCCTCCTCGGTATGTAGAAAAGGAATTACTGCCAGCGGACGATGTCCCAACACATGGGTAAGCGCTTCCATTCCACGTATTCTCTTGTCTATTGATTCCAACAACATAACCACACCGACGGATGAAGCAATAGCCAAGAGAAAGCCCAACGCTAGTATTTGTATACGATTAGGTTTAAAGGGTTTCTCCGGCATTATTGGAGGCTCAAGCAAGGTAAATCGTTCCGATCCGCTTTCACTTTCCAAGCTCTGCGCAATCTGTGCATTCATCTTTTTATTGCGGAGTTCATCCAACTTTTTTTGAGCGGTGTCACGATCTCGAACAAGCACATCCAATCCCTGCGCCACACGGGGGGTTAACTCCATGGCATGCTCATTTTGACTAATTGATTCTCTCAACATTTGTTTCTGCTTCGCGAGCGATTCCAATCTGGCATTCACTGCGTCAACTTTCGCCTGTATCTTGAATACGGCCAGGCTGGTGACATTTGCTGAAGCATTTTTTGGATCCTCCGTGCTGTTCCCTTGTTCCAAGGCATTAATTTTTCGCTTCAGTGCCCTTAAGTCCGGATGAGATTCCGTGTAGATAGCCGAAAGCTTGGTATATTCGGCCTTAAGTGCCGGCAACGTCTGCGCTGGATCATCGCTCATGCCATGTTTGGCAACAGAAAGCTCAGCTTCCAGAGAACGGAGTTCCTCGTCACCACTTCTGATATCCCGCTCTACCGCATACAAGTCGTTCTCGGCGCGTTGCATTATGGTCGTACGCAGGCTCAATTGTTCGGGCAGGTTGTCATTATTCTGCCTCTTATACGCGCCAATTTTCTCTTCTAGCTTATCCACCTCTGCCTTGAGTTTGTCTGTTTCCTGGCTGAGAAAAACCGCAGTCTGCGTAGCATCCTCGGTTCGCAATTTGACGTTCCAATCCAGAAAAATTCTAACAAGATCATTGGTGACCTGAAGAGCAACCTCCGGACGTCGATCTTCGAAAGCTATTGTAAAGGCATTTGTCGACTGCCCCTGCTGGCTGGTCGTGATAGGCGCAACTGCAATCAGACTCCGCATCTTGTCAATCGAATCGGTAGTCGATTTAGCGCCCGCGCTTGCGTTAAATAGGTTGTATTTATTGATAATCTGCAACAAGCTTTCCCGTGTCATTACCCGCTGCCTGATGACATTGATCCGTTCTTCCAGGTCGTTTCTATTCATTCTGGGCGTCACGCCGTCAAGTGCCTGCGGCGTCTCCACCATGATCGTGCCAGTGGCTCGGTATGTCGAAGGAATGACGAATGCAACAACAATTGCAATCACTAAAACCACGATAAAGACGCCGATCAGGTAGTAAGCGCGTCGGCGCATGATCGATAAGTAATCAGAGATAGTCAGTTCGTATTCGGTAGCCATAGTTATGCAGTACTTTAGTTTCAGAAATCGTTTTTTTCGTATGCGAAGGAAATTCCAACCAAGTTTGAAAATACTTTTTCAAACCCTACTGTCTGGTTAGTCTTGTGCTGATAGTAAGTTCGCATTTTCCATAATGGAGTGAGCGCGTAATCAATCCATACCCCTGCAGTTGTCATCGTGGAAGCAGTATTGCCCGCAGTGGGAAAATTTTTCCGCCGTTCCAGATTAACCCCGGTATTGCTGTACTCGCTCAAAGCATAGCTCCAGCTCCCACTCAACGCATTGGCCTTGACAAAACCACCCAGCCCGCTGGGTGAAACCGAGCGACCTGCATTCAATGTCATCTGGGTTTGTTGACCAGTATAATGCGCCACGATCGAACCTTCTGTATCTGATTCGCTACCGGCAACTCTAGACTTGCCTGCTTCCATCGTCCAATCCAGGTATTCGACTTTCCAGTTAATGCCCAAAATTGCATCGACAAGGCTGCTGGATGGGCCTCCATTGGCGGGCGTATATCTATTGCCTGACACCCGGCAATACGACGTGATCTGTTCGCTCATTATATAGTCAAACCTCAGGCCGCCGGACCGAGTCGAATAATCGGTATAAATGCCGCCGCCCTTATAGGTAGCACCTTCATACGCACTATCTGCTATAAGCACGGTCTGTCCGCTCAGCTCCTGTCTCCAATTTCCGGATAGAGTACGAATAGCGCGGGTACTGGCAGCAGGAACATTACCTGTTGCATCTACCCCGCCTGTATCGCGTGTTGCCATTTCAGCATATTTAGCGGAAATACCGAATTGACCCGCCTCGTCTGGATGCAACCAATTAACGAATACAGTGGGGTCGTTAAGATTCGGACTCTGCGTTTTGTTCGAAGAACGTGCTATCTGAAGCGCTAGCCCAGTTGTTATTTCGTTCTCCCCCACTTTACCCATAAGAGTGTAAGCTGGCTCGAACAAAAAGCGCCAAACCCCACCCCCCTGATACGCTTCAACCATGGCTGGATTTGTATCAAACTCCGTCGCAACACGGGATGACACATTTTGCTGCCAGGAATCAGCCATAACCTGCCCTGTGTAGAGCAATTGCCCACCCAACAGGATGGACATCCAGACAAATCGTGGTACTTTCATGCAATTTCCCCGTTTCATGATTTGAAGCTTTTGTAAATTAACTCGCTTCACAAACAAACGCTTTGATAAAGCGACTGAATGGCCGCCAACCAGAAAATTCAAGGTACGACGAGCGTATCGCCCGCTTTGAGCAAAATGTTGGTCGATATGTTTCTGCCTGAAATTATGTCTTTATAACTCACCGGCAAAATTTCTTGCCCGTCCGGCTTTGTTCGAATCACCTTTATACTGCTTTCATCGGCAAATTTGTCAAACCCGCCTGCCATGCTGATCGCCTGCAGTACCGATGTGGGTCCGTTGAGAACCAGAGGTCCGGGATGCATGACCTTTCCCATGACAAAAGCGCGATTTCCTTCGATCCCTGCAATCACAACCGTGACAATTGGATCCGGAATGTATTTCTTCAGTTTTGCAGTAATGCTCTGTTCAACTTCCGGTGTGCTTAGCCCTACCACTTCAACGCGACCAATCAGCGGAAACGTGATACTCCCGTCAGGGAGGACGACGACCTCTTTTTGCAAAGTGTCTTCTCTCCACACGGAAATCAGCACCTTGTCGCCTTGGTGCAACCGATAGATTTCCGGATTGTCCGCAGCAATAGCCATGTCGGCATTCATACCTACCAACGACGAGCAAAGCACTATGAAAATTATCCTGAACATTATTGAAAACTCCTTGTGTAATACAAAACAAATACCCTGAGGGAACACTGATCAAATCATCCGATTTATAGTGAACGGTAGAACTACTCGCTATTGCAAATGACAACCCATCGCAAACTCATGGCGAACATACTTAACAGCACCCCTTAACCATATCGCAAACACATTTTCTCATTCTTTTTTCTCTGACTTGCCAACAAACTGCACCTTCGTGCGTATTGCCATGCACTCATGTATTCAATCTACCAGCTAGAACCGATCCTCGCTTCCCTCTGCTTGCAACTTAACCGTTACCAATCTGGCTGTATTCTCAGTGCGGTTATCCTAATTTGCTAAATTAGTCATATTTAAACCGCTTTATGCACATCGAGCAAAATCTGTTTTATTTTAACTGTATTAAACTACTCCCAGAATAAAACTGACCCGGCTTGAAACAGCAAAATTATCCTAATGAGCTGCTGGCGCTGACGCATTGATATACTCAATCTTCGCCGATGAGCGCAAATGCGCAATCTCTGTCTCTGCCGCTTCCCTGACCTTCTTGTTAACCAGGAACTGTTCTATCTGCGGCTCAGCTGCCTTGGCCGAAACAGGGCTGATTCTGATATTTGTTATGAGGTTGATCATGCTGTTCTCCCCCTCGTTGACAATAAACACTTGCCCTTTATGCATCACCTTGACGCTGTCCCCTATTTGTTCCGGCATATCTGTAATGCTGCGCGAAAACTGTCCACGCACATAACGAACGCCATGCTTGTCCATCCACGGCGTTATCGTCTCCAGGGTCTTGGCAGCGTCCACAACTGCCCTGAGCTCATTGCTGAAATCCCTGGACGCTATCACCAATTGCTGCACATCAAACTGCTTGCGCTGGGTGAAATATTCAGGATGTTTTTGGTAAAAATCGTCAATCTCCGCCGCAGAAGGGTTGATGATATTGCTCGCTATACGTCTCATGTGTGCCTGAATAATGATTTGCGTTTTGGCCCGCTCGATCGCTTGCACGACATCAGCATTGCGATCAACCTCGTTTCGCATCGCTTCAGACAGCAGCAACTGACGGTCAATAAGCGATTCCAGCAGCTGCCTGGTCGCAGCCGCCTGCTGCTCAGGCTTGACACCGGAACGCGCCAACTCATCATTAACCTGAAGTACCGTAATATCGATTCCATTCACTCTCGCCAAGGATTGCCCGGCCTTTTTTTCCTTGTTACCGCATGCGGAAAGGCCCAAGACCACCCCTGTCAACAAGACAACAAGCAGCGCGCTCCTGATTCGATCAGGCGAAGCGTTCTTCAACATCGACAACACTTCAATACCAGTCAACATATTCCCCTTCAACTATTGAAACAACTAATTCAGCTTACCTGTTGGCACAGGTTCAATAAGCATTTTCACGGCGCAGTACAACTACCCATATGGTGCGCATGATGATCCACAAGTCCAGCCAGATTGACCAGTTTTGCAGATAATACAGATCGTGATCGATACGCCCTTGCATCTTCTCCAGCACTTCCGTCTCTCCGCGCATCCCATTGACTTGCGCCCAGCCGGTAATTCCTGGCCTCACCTTGTGGCGCAACATGTATCCTTTGATCAGCTTGCGATAGAGCTCATTATGAGCTACCGCGTGCGGGCGCGGACCTACTATGCTCATCCTCCCCTGTAACACATTAAAGAATTGCGGCAACTCGTCCAGCGAGGTGCGCCGTAGAAAAGCACCAATCCTGGTAACTCGCGCATCATTTTTCTTTGCCTGTACCACGTCGGCACCATTCTCGCTGACCGTCATGGAACGGAATTTGTATACGGTTATCTCTTCTCCGTTAAGTCCGTAGCGACGCTGCCTGAAGATGGCCGGGCCTGGTGAAGTAAGTACCACGGCCAAAGCAATGCCAATCATGACAGGCGACAGCAGCAGCAGAATCAGCAAAGCCAGCACGAAATCACTGACATTTTTTATTACGCTATCGACTCCGGAAAACGGTGATTCGCACACTGCTACTACCGGAATACCGCCCACGTTGTTAAAACGTGCGTGCATCAGATCAAAAACATAAACATCCGGCAAAAAGTAAATTGAAGCAGTGGAATCATGCAGGTCATCAATAATTTCGCGGATGCGCGGTTGAGCCGACATCGGAAGGCTGATGAAGATCATCTGGATGTTATGTTTGCGTGCGTAACCGGCAACCTCCCTTATTCCACCCAGGCGCATTCCGAGTCCAGCAGGAACCCGACTGTCATTTCGTTCATCAAAGTAGCCTTGGTTGTCGATGAGCAGATAGGGAAATTCCTCAATGCGACTAACCAGCTTAAGACTGGTCTCATTTGCTCCAACAATCACAGCTGAACGCAAACCGCCTTTTTTTCGCAGCTTATCGGCAATCAAACGCACAGAGATATGGCTTATAAGTAGCGCGATGGGAGTGACAATGAACCATGTCAATATAACCCGCCTCGAATAATGATGCGAGAAGTTGGCAGCATAATTCAGGAGTAGCAGAACAGCGATGACGATGAGCCAGCCCGCTAAAGTATCGCGGGTATACTCCAGCAGATTGCCATTGCGCCAACTTCGATAAATGGATGTCTGCTCATAAACATATGAAGATATGAAAAAGCTGATGATCATCAGCACCAGATAATATCCGGTGAATACCTCATCGTACGCCCAGGTAACCAGGATCAGCGAGCCCCATGTAATAAAGGGATCGAGTAAGCGTTTGAAAAATGAAACTACAGGAATATCGTTAGCAGACATGTTTTTCCATACTCTTACAGCGTACTGACCGTCTTGTTATTTGCATGCTTGCTGGTTGCAAAATTAATGAAGTTCTTCTCCCCATGGTCGATCAATCAACAAACTTAAAGACTTGAGAAGCGCTTAAACAAACAAGGAATAGCGCTTTGCATACATACCCAATCCTGAAGCCCTGACAACCTTTTACTTTATCAGAAAACCCTACTCACAGTATGTTAGTCAGGATATTTAATACCCTGCCAACTACCCGTTTTTATGATTAAAAAGGCAACCCCGCCACTGGGGCGGGGTTGCCGTATATTAAATTTGCTCTGATAAGCCTAGTCAAAATATTCATCCTTATGGCGACGCATACTTACGCCAAGCAACCCCAGACCAGCCAACATCATTGCGTAGGTCTGGGGTTCGGAAACAGGAGCAGTGCTGGTAAATGCTACACCAACCGCAAAATGGTCGTAATCAGCATCGCCTTTATAACTGTCGCTAAAACCCAACAAATAGTCGAATGAGCCATAACGGCTGGTTTGTCCCTTCAGAAAGGCAAAATCAACAGTCTTCTGTTGTATGTTGCTATTGTTGAACGTATGGCCAATCCCGGCATTGTCCGCAAAATTGAAATTCATGACAGCAGCCGATTGCCTGTCATAACCGGAAAAAGAAATTTGAGAAGAGTTATCAATCACCAGATTGCCAGCATGCGACACTCCGCACATTGCTGAAAGTAACATTCCAAATATGACACGTTTCATTATCACCCCCTTTTAGAGGCCAATTGGACAAGGCTTTTTGGGATCTTGCGATTGCTTGCGTACAAAGCAGGAGCAATCGAACAGGCGAGGTGAATGTAACTTTCTTTAGCAACACTTAACATTGTACTGAAGTACGGGTGTACTAAAGTACAAGCATGGGAACGACACCAAATTGAACAGAAAACCTGTCAAAACCGGACTCTATGAATCGAGAGACTGAACAACAAGGACGGATCAACTTACTCAAATATGTTGCCGTACTCCAACCATATCGAGGCTGACAAAAGCGGCAAATTGGGAAATCAGCCTGATCTACGCATGAACAAGGCCGGTACCTGCGCCTTGGTGGATTTGCTCGCCACTTTCTCTTCAGGTTTCTTCGCCGTGCTGGCAACGTTGACACTCGGTTCGTAAGGCTTGTCGAACCACGGATCGTGGCTGGGCTTTTTCGGCGCCGGTGCGTGGTGTTCTCGGACAGGGCGCTCACGGCTGCGTTCAGCATGTTCACCGCGCGGGATACGGGGCGACTTCGCGGCATGCTCAGGCAAGTCGGCGCGCTCTTTAGGGATGTTGGTCTTGATCAGTTTCTCGATCTCTGCCAAATATTTTTCCTCTTCTGGCGATACCAGAGAGATGGCCGTGCCGGACGCTCCCGCACGACCCGTGCGCCCAATACGGTGCACATAGTCCTCTGCAGCATGAGGAATCTCGTAATTAATGACCATCGGCAAGCTGTCAATGTCCAGCCCGCGTGCAGCCACATCAGTGGCGATCAACACGGCAACTTTGCCCTGTTTGAATGCATCCAGCGCCTGAATGCGCTCCAGTTGACTCTTGTCGCCGTGAATGGCATCGGCAGATACTCCCTCGCGCTGCAACTGTCTGGCAAGGCGGCTGGCCGTAATTTTGGTCTTGGTGAACACGATGGCCTGCTTCGCATCGTCACCACGCAAAATTTGCGCCAGCAATTGATGCTTGTCAGACTGCTCGACCAGGAAAACTTTTTGCGTGATGTTATCGGCGGAGGCATTGCTGCGCGCGACCTCGATCAAGGTTGGGTAGTTCATGAAATCTTCGGACAGCTTCTTGATCTCATTCGAGAACGTCGCGGAAAACATCAGGCTTTGCCGTTGTCGTGGAAGCAATGCCAGAATGCGCTTCAAGGCGGGCATAAAACCCATGTCCAGCATGCGATCCGCCTCATCCAGCACCAGCATCTGCACCAGATTCAACTGCACCGTCTTCTGCTCGATGTGATCGAGCAATCGGCCTGGTGTCGCCACCAGTATCTCGACACCGGTCTTCAGATGCGGCGTTTGCGTCTTGATGTCCACACCGCCGAATACGACCAGCGAACGCAGATTGGTATGTTTTGCGTAGGTTCTGACGCTTTGTTCCACCTGGATCGCAAGTTCACGCGTCGGCACCAGAATCAGTGCGCGCACCGGATGTTTTGCCGGAGATGTACTGGAACTGGCGTGTGGCAACAATTTTTGCAGCATTGGCAACGCAAACGCAGCGGTCTTGCCCGTGCCGGTTTGCGCGCCTCCCATCAGGTCATGACCTTCCAGCACAACCGGGATGGCTTGCGCCTGGACTGGGGTGGGGGTGGTGTAACCGGATTCGGTAAGTGCCTTGAGGAGTTCGGGCGCCAGCTTCAGATCGGCAAAACTAACTGTATTCAATTATCTTCTCTTCGCAGTATTCAGGGCTTTAATATGTATATTATACGCTCCTGAACCACCACAAGGCCGAAGCAGGCGATTAACCAAATAATCTCCTGCCATAACAAGAGCTTATAATAATATGACAACCAACCCTGCTCGCCTGGACGTATCTGTCGCCTCCGTTATAGGTGGCGGCCCCGCCGGATTAATGGCGGCTGAAGTGTTAGCCCAAACCGGAATCCGCGTCGAAGTGTACGACGCAATGCCCAGCATGGGACGCAAGTTCCTGATGGCCGGCAAGAGCGGAATGAACATCACCCACGCCGAACCGTTCGATATCTTTCTTGCACGCTATGGTAAGCACCAGAACGACATCCAGCCGTCGTTGAGCAAATTCCCGCCTGAAAACCTGCGCCAATGGATACACGGCCTCGGCATCGGCACTTTCGTTGGCTCGTCGCGTCGTGTTTTCCCCACAGACATGAAAGCTGCTCCGTTGCTGCGCGCATGGCTGCACCGTCTGCGTGAGAGCGGCGTACATTTCCATGCGCGGCATCGCTGGTGCGGATGGGATGAAA
>CAYOJU010000003.1:67270-71862 GCA_964404355.1 uncultured Sideroxydans sp.
TCGCGTTCGGTTTCCAGCCATCTGAATAGTCGTCTCGGGTTGAAAGGCGTAAAAGCCAATTTGCTGCGCGAAATGCTGAGTGCGGAACAGATGCACGATAACGCACTGCTGGCACACACCATCAAGGACTTGCCACTGCACCTGATCGCAACTCGTCCATTGAGCGAGGCGATCAGCACCGCAGGCGGCATAACCTTCAGCGCATTGGATGAACAACTCATGCTGAAAAAACTGCCCGGTGTATTCTGTGCCGGCGAAATGCTGGATTGGGAAGCGCCGACCGGAGGATATCTGCTCTCTGCCTGTTTCGCCAGCGGCCGCACAGCGGGAACCGGCGCATTGAACTGGTTACAACAACCCCGAAATACGCAAGGTTAGTCACGTCCGACAATTGGGTAAGCCGCAGTCATGCGCTACAATGCGCGACACCTTTCCAAAATCAAAGGACAGAATCATGAAGCAATACAGCACACGCACCGCAATCCTCCATTGGCTGATATTCCTGCTCGCCGTCGGTGCTTTTTTTCTCGGCCACTATCTGGCTGATGACGCAAACGCCGCACAAAAACTCTCGCTGTTGCCGTTACACTTCCTGATCGGCGACCTGATTTTGCTGCTCGTGCTGGTGCGCATCTATTTCCGCAAGAAAGACGGCGAACCCGCTCCAGCCAATGCCAACCCGCTGCTGAACAAGCTCGCTGCCGCCACTCATGGATTGTTGAATATTTCGCTCATCGTCGTGGCAATCTCCGGCATGGTCACTGTTGCTGCTTCCGGCGTGATCGATGCGCTGAACAAAAGCGATCCGAATTTGCTGCCGGACTTTGAAAAGGTCGGGGCCAGGGAATTCCATGAGTTATTCGTCGGCGTGCTGCTGTTGCTTCTGGCACTGCACGTTGTGGCCGCCTTGTATCACCAGTTCATCGTTAAAGACAATCTGATGCGCCGCATCATGATCAAGCGATTTCAGGACTGATTCGGCTTAACCTGTATCGGGCGGCCACTGCGCCGCCCTTTTTTATTGTGGACACAACGATAATCAAATCAATCCACATCAGCTGTGTGGTGCTCAGTTACTCGCTGTTCTTTCTGCGCGGAGTGTGGATGTTGCGCGATTCGCCGGCATTGCAACAGCGCTGGGTAAGGATCGCGCCGCACACCGTGGACTCCGTATTGCTTGCGAGCGCAATCATGCTTGCCTGGCAGCTCGGCATCTCGCCGCTGAGTCATCCATGGCTGGCTGCCAAGATTGTTGCCTTGATACTGTACGTCGTCATCGGCTCAATCGCACTAAAGCGCGGCAAGACGAAGCGCCTCCGCCTCGTTGCATGGCTGGCGGCCCAGGCAGTATTTTTGTATATCGTGAGCGTAGCCATCACACACAACCCAACACCATGGAACAACCTATAGGAATTCAAACATGAAGATACCGGCGCGCTACAGCAACCTGTTATTCGGCGGCATGCTCTCCGTCATCATGGTCACCGTCATCTCCGGCGCGGTGGTGTTAATCAATCAGGGATTTAACCCGGAATTTTTCGCGCGCTGGTTCAGGGGATTCATCACGGCATGGCCCGTCGCGTTCCCCACCGTGCTGGTGGTCGCACCGTTCGTACGTCGCGTAGTGGCAAAAATTACAGCTTGATCAGCGTTTCTTCCAGCCGACCATCACCGCAAAAATACCCAGCAGGACAAACCAGACCAGCGCCCACTCCGGAATACCGAGCATGAGAAATGACCATACTTTCTCGGCGCACTCACCGGAACCGTGCATCACCTCTTGCCAGACTTCAGACATCGGAAAGTGCTTCAGCATGAAGTCGAGGTCGGGGCCGCAGGCGGGCACCTGATCTTTGGGCAGATGCTGAATCCAGATATGGCGCAAGGCAATTGCTGCACCACCCAGGGAGGTCAGAACAATCAATACGGAATAGACTTTCGAACCGACAGCTTTTGCGTTATGCAATGCGGCAATCAGGAACAACACGCCGACGGCGATGAAAAAAAAGCGCTGCACCATGCACAACGGGCACGGCTCCAGTCGCAGCACGTATTGCAGGAAAAGGCCAAAGCCAAACAAACCAGCCACCACCGCCACCCCGAGCAAATACAACCAGCGTTTCGGAATGGAGTCCCATATTTTATGCATGTCGTTCCAGATTTTCAGCATGTCATTCCACCTCGTCTATCCAGGTTGCCTGAATCGCTTCCAATACTTTTTCACCACCGTGACTGTGGTCGTCGTAAAAACCTTCCAGTCCGACCACATAATTGTGCAAGTCAACAAAGCGCACGGAGCGCGGGTCGACATCGGGATGTTTTTCTGCCAATGCAATCGCAATATCGCGCACATCTATCCATTTCATTTTGAGTGACCTTCTTTCGCCATGTTAATGGTGTACTTGGGTATCTCTATTACCAGTTCTGTATCCCCTACAATTGCCTGACAGCTCAGACGCGACCTGGATTCCAGCCCCCATGCTTTGTCCAGCATATCCTCTTCAAGTTCCGTTGCCTCTTCCAGACTGTCGAAGCCCTCGCGCACAATAACGTGGCAAGTGGTGCAAGCACAGGACTTCTCGCAGGCATGTTCAATCTCAATACCGTGTTCCAGCAGCGCGTCGCAGATCGAGGTGCCGGGCTCGGCATCGAACAACGTGCCCTTGGGGCATAATTCTTCGTGCGGCAAGACGATGATCTGGGTCATTTTAACTTTCCAGGTCGGACAGCTTGTGCCCGGTCAGCGCATTCTTCACGCTTTGATCCATGCGGCGCTGCGCAAATTCGGTTGTCGCAGAGTTCAGCGCTTCGACTGCGCGCTTGATGGCTTGGTGATCGTTGCCCGGCAACACTGCGCTTAATGCGTCCATGCTGCTGCGTATCTGCGCCCGAGAAGCCGCGTCCAGCAACGCGTCGCCATCCTGCTGCATGGCATTGTCAACGGCTTCCAGTATTTGCGCCGCTTCAGTTTGTTGTTCGCGCAACGCGCGTGCCTGCATATCTTCGCGGGCATGCTGAGTTGATTCATGCAGCATGCGGGTGATCTCCTCGTCGCTCAAACCGTAGGAAGGCTTCACCACGATGCTGGCTTGCTTGCCACTGCCGGTTTCGCGTGCGGAAACGCTGAGCAGACCGTCGGCGTCCACCTGGAAGGTGACGCGTATGCGCGCGGAGCCCGCCACCATGGCCGGAATGCCGCGCAGTTCGAATTTGGCCAGCGAACGGCAATCGCTCACGAGTTCGCGCTCGCCCTGCACCACGTGAATGCTCATCGCGGTCTGTCCGTCCTTGTAGGTAGTGAATTCCTGCGCCCTCGCACTCGGTATGGTGCTGTTGCGCGGAATGATCTTCTCGACCAGACCACCCATGGTCTCAATACCCAGACTGAGCGGAATCACATCCAGCAACAACCAGTCGTCGCCGCTGCGATTGCCTGCCAGCACGTTGGCCTGAATGGCTGCGCCCAGCGCGACTACTTTGTCCGGGTCGAGATTGTTCAGCGGTAGCTGCCCGAACAATTCACCCACCGCCTGTTGCACCTGCGGCATGCGCGTGGAACCGCCAACCATCACGGCACCCTTGATGTCTTCCACTTTCAGTTTGGCATCGCGCAAGGCGCGGCGCGTGGCCTGCAGTGTTCGCGCCACCAGATTCTGCGTCATTTCGTAAAACGCTTCGCGGGTGAGCGACAGATCTACTAACTCGCCGCCGCTCAGGATCGCCGTGATTTGCGTCTTGGGAAATTCAGTCAATTGCTCCTTGGCCGCGCGCGCCTGAGTTAGCAGCAAGCGCGTATCGTGCGCATTCAATGCAGACAATCCGGCCTTCTCCAGCACCCAGCAATAAATGCGGTGGTCGAAATCGTCGCCGCCCAGCGCCGAGTCGCCGTTGGTGGCGAGCACTTCGAACACGCCTTTGGAGAGTTTCAGAATGGAAATATCGAACGTGCCGCCGCCGAGGTCGTACACCGCGTAGACACCTTCCGCAGCATTATCCAGGCCATAAGCAATGGCTGCAGCAGTAGGTTCGTTCAGAAGCCGCAGAACGTTTATTCCCGCCAGCTTGGCTGCGTCTTTGGTCGCCTGGCGCTGGGCATCGTCGAAATAGGCGGGAACGGTAATCACCGCGCCAACCAGTTCGCCACCAAGAGAAAGTTCGGCGCGCTCACGCAATACCTTGAGTATCTCGGAGGAGACCTCCACCGGACTCTTCGCCCCGGCGACCGTGCGCAACTGCAGCATGCCTGGCGCATCGACGAATCGGTAAGGCAAATTACCCACATCGCCCACGTCCTTGAGCCCGCGCCCCATGAAGCGTTTTGCCGAAATGATGGTGTTGTGCGGATCGTCGCTCTGCATGGCTTGCGCCACATGACCTACTTGCACATCGCCTTCCGCCGCATAGCGCACCACCGAGGGCAGGATGGAACAGCCGTGCACATCGTTGAGTACGGAGCTGATGCCATTGCGCACGGTGGCCACAAGTGAGTTGGTTGTGCCAAGGTCGATGCCGACCGCCAGGCGATGTTGATGGGGAGCGGCACTAAGGCCGGGTTCTGCGATTTGCAACAGTGCCATTCAGGAATCCAACTC
>CAYOJU010000004.1:0-55405 GCA_964404355.1 uncultured Sideroxydans sp.
TCATGCCGAATCTGGATGCCGCCAACATCGCCTACAACCTGCTCAAGATCACCGGCGGCGAAGGCATTACCATCGGCTCCATCCTGCTGGGGGCAAACAAGTCGGTGCACATCCTCACCTCCACCGCAACTGCAAGACGCATCGTGAACACGAGTGCGCTGGCTGTCGCCGGTGTGAAAAAGCATTGAGCGGGTGGTATTAAGTCGGATTTCAAACAAAATCAGGAATCACTGAATTGAAAACATCCCAACCGACAAGAAGCTTTGCCTCTCGGCTTCGCGGTCATATTCCCGTTTTCAATAACAGACTCGTCGGCTGGGGGAGTGTTTTTGTCGTTTTTCTGTTTGCCTCCTATCTAATATATTTCTGGAGCCTGAAAAGCGGTATCGACAGCCTGAACGAAAGCGGAAGGCGCCGACTGGAAGTGTATGCAACCAGCCTGGAAAACGTGCTGGATAAATATGACTATTTGCCGAAGACGCTCGAGTTGAACAAAGACGTTTTCACGCTGCTGCAAAACCCGCACGATAAGAAACTGGTTGCAACGGTTAATCGGTATCTGGAACAGATCAACGAGCAGGCAAAATCCAATGTGATCTATGTGATCGGTCTGGATGGCATCACCCTCGCCTCCAGCAACTGGAACCAGCCGGGAAGTTTTGTCGGTATCAATCTGTCGTATCGCCCTTATGTCCAGGATGCTCTGCATCATATGCCCGGCAGGTTTTACGGCATTGGAACAACAAGCAATCAGGCCGGCTATTACTTTGCACACGGGATTTACAGAAACGGAAAAATACTGGGCGTGGCTGCGGTCAAGATCAGTCTGGATGAACTGGAAAAAACCTGGTCCCAGGGTAACGACCAGGTCATGCTTGTTGATGAGAATAACGTGATTTTCCTGAGCTCTGTTCCCAAGTTGAAATACAAAACCATTGGTCGACTGGACCAGAAAACCATCGATCTCCTGAATGAAACACACCAGTATTTCAAGCAGAATCTGGATCCCATTCATTTTATCAATGCCGGATTTTTGCCCCATGGAACCCGCGTCATTTCAATCAAGGAAGAAGGCAGGAAAGCAAGCCTGGAAAATCCGGCCGGTTCCTATCTGGTGACGGAAGGTCGGACTGTGTCGCAGGCAAACTGGCGTTTCATCCTGCTCTCCGACTTTGGCAAAGTGCAAACGAGCGCTGGAACAACCAGCGCTTTTGCAGTAGCGATATTCGGACTCCTGATGTTTGTGTTTCTTTATATGCGTCAACGGCACATGGCGATCATGCAGAATATCGCTGCAAAGGAGGCGTTGCAGCATGCCTACGACAATCTCGAACTGATGGTTGCGGAAAGAACTTCTGCCCTCAATTTGACCACCCGGAATCTGACCCAGGAAATCGCCGAGCGGCACCAGGCCCAACAAGCGCTACAAACCACACAGAATGAACTGATTCAGGCCGGCAAAATGGCAGTGCTGGGACAGATGTCCGCGGGCATCACCCATGAACTGAACCAGCCGCTGACTGCGCTGCAAACGCTGTCCGGCAACGCATTGGTGCTTCTGGAGCGGGGGAATGTGGAAGAGGCCAGGAAAAACCTTTCCACCATCCAGCAGGTGATCGACCGCATGGGGACGATTACCCGCCAACTGAAAGTTTTTTCGCGCAAGTCCACGTCCGCCTTGACGTCAGTACCCATTTGCAGCGCAATAACGAATGCAACGTTCCTGGTCAACCGGCGCATGCAACTGGAGGAAGTCAGTTTCAATCAAATCGTTCCGGATTATGAAGTGTTTGCGCGAGGCGACAGCAACCGCCTTGAACAAGTGCTGGTCAATCTCTTCAATAATGCGCTGGACTCGATGGAAAACAGCTCGCAGCGCTGCCTCACGGTTAAAGTCCAGAGTACGAAAGAGCAAGTATTCATCTCGGTCCAGGACACCGGTCCGGGGATTTCGGACGAGGCATTGAAACACCTTTTCGAGCCGTTTTTTACGACGAAGGCGCAAGGAGCGGGTTTGGGACTGGGGCTGGTTATTTCGGCGCAAATCATGCGTGAATTCGGCGGAGAATTGAGCGGCGCCAATTCACCGGATGGCGGCGCCATGTTCACGATAGAGCTACGCGCGGTCGCACAGGGGGACAATCATGCATGAAGGACTCAGAATTTTGCTGGTCGAGGACGACCCTATCGTCAGGGCGGGCAGCGAACAGGCATTCCAGTTGGCTGATCTTAACGTTGAAGCATTCGCCTCGGCAGAGCTGGCGCGCAAGCACATTACACCCGGCTTTCCCGGTATTGTCATCAGCGATATCAGACTGCCCGGCATGAACGGGATGGAACTGTTGCTGCATATCAAGTCAATCGACAAGGATATACCGGTCATTCTGGTCACCGGGCATGGCGACATCACCATGGCGGTTCAGGCCATGCGCAACGGTGCATATGATTTCATCGAAAAACCCTACTCATCCGAACAACTGGTAGAGGTGGCGCGACGCGCGTTGGAGGCACGCAGCCTGATGCTGGAAGTGCATTCATTGCGGAGACAGCTCGAAGGGCGCAAAGGCATCGAAGCGACGTTGCTGGGGAAATCCCCCGCAATGCAGGAGATTCGACGCCTGATACTGGATGTCGCGGACACCGGCGCCGATGTGCTCATCTATGGCGATACCGGCACGGGCAAGGAAATGGTTGCGCAATGCCTGCATGATTACAGCCATCGCCAGAAGAACAATTTCGTCGCCATCAACTGCGGCGCCATACCGGAAGCCATTTTCGAGAGTGAAATGTTCGGGCATGAATCCGGTTCATTTACCGGCGCTTCAAAGCGCCAGGTCGGCAAGATGGAATTTGCCGACAAGGGCACGCTGTTCCTCGATGAAATTGAAAGCCTGCCCATGTCGCTTCAGGTCAAACTGCTGCGCGCATTGCAGGAACGCAAAATCGAACGTGTCGGCTCCAATGAACTGGTATCTGTGAATGTTCGTGTCATCGCCGCAGCCAAGCTGGACCTGAAGGAACTGTCTGATCAGCAGAAATTCAGGGCCGACCTGTACTATCGTTTAAATCTGATCGTGTTGACTCTGCCGCCGCTAAGCGAACGGCGCGAAGACATCCCGGAATTGTTCGAGCATTTCGTCCTGCAAGCGGCAGCCCGATACAACCGTGCCGCGCCTCAGGTGTCCGGCGCACAGATGCACAAGCTGATGGCCCATTCGTGGCCGGGAAATGTGCGCGAACTCCGCAATATCGCTGATCGCTTTGTACTTGGAATTCCCGGAAGTGAAGATTCCGTTCTCCAGCAATCGCTACCAGAGGAACCGCTAGCGGATCAAGTCCGTCATTTTGAACGCGCATTGATCGAGGTTGAGTTACGCAAACATCGGGGGAATGTCGGCCCGATATGCGAAGCACTCGGGCTACCCAAGCAAACCCTGTATCACAAAATGCAGAAGTACCAGTTGGTTGCGGAAGAATACAAATAGAGCCGAATCTTGAATGGGGCTGGCCGCAGCTCTTTCATCCCCTCTCCCGCAGGCGGGAGAGGGCTAGGGTGAGGGGCGTTGAGTTGAAAAACGTTTTGTTTCAGCGCAAAGACCCTCATCCCCGCCCCTTTCACCCGCAAGAGGTATGCCGGTGGGGCCCCGCTGCTGCGCAGCGACCCATCCGCAGTCCCGCCTGCGGGAGAAGGGAGAAAATTCAAACACTAATAAATCCCGTGCTGAAAACGATAGCCTTTGTAGCTGAATATCACACCGTCCGGCGTGATCTGTTCCAGCTTGAGTCCCGGAGCAAGGGAATCGCCTTCTTTCAACATTCGCGAGTTGATGCTGACGATGCTGTTCGCGGATTTGTTCGAATAGGAATGTAGCTGAATCTTCATGTCCGGAATCTCTTGCTGAATCGCGAGAGGAAGTTCGGACAAGGGTGATGCTTTCTGTTCGGTGGCTACCGGGTTGGCAGACTCTTTCGGCAAGACAGCCGGCGCGATGGGTACCAGATTCGATGCCGGCAATTTCTGCTCCGGCTTTCCGGCTATTTCAGGTTGAACGGAACGTGGCGCAAGCACTACCGGGTTCGAGTCAGGCATTGTCGGTCTGGCGAATGGTTCCGCCGCATGCGCCGGTTGTTCCGCCTGCCACGGGTGCAGCCAGCCGATGGCAATGCCGGCGCAAAGCAAAACGGCCGCAAGCACACCGTAAAACACGGAAAATGATTGTTTGGGCGCAACCGTTGTTGCCTGCGCCGACGGCAAAGTTGGCGTTGCGCCGCGTTGCCGCTGCTGGTCGGATTTCTTGAGCGCATCCAGGATGTACGACATGTTATTTGTTCCTCTGCTCGCGAACCAGTTTCGGCGCGGTCGCATCCGCAGCACTGCTCAGACGCATGAGGGTCTGGGTGCCGACGGTGCCGGTGGGGGGCAATCCCTGGGCGAGCTGGAACTGTTTGACTCGCCGCATCAAGGCTTCATCGAACACCGCGTCTCCGGCGGGTTCCGCTGTCTTGCCGTCGATTTGCGCGAGTTGATTGCGCAGCCATTCCACATCCGCCCCTCGGTCACCCAACTGTATCTTTTGTTGTGCCAGCGGCGGCGCGCGCCACAACAGCGTGTATTGGCCCGACCATTGTTCTGCCAGTGCGCCAATGGCCACCGCAACGGTTTGATTGGCAACATTGAAGATGGCAACCTTGTCGTCAAGCAGACTCAACGTTGCATAGAATTTCTGGCCCTGTTTGTCGCTCAACTGCAGCACTGCGGGCCGGTTCAGTTGGCGCAATTCATCCAGACCGCCACGCGCAGTCCGGCAACTCAAACCGATGGCGTTAGCCTGCAAGCACTCGTCACCCTCCTGATAGTCCGCTCCCCATGAACGGAAAAGCGCGGAGTAAGCCATCGTCTTGCTCTGCGAGCGCGGCTCAGTCGCCGGCCATTCCAGGATAACCGGGGTAATCGCCACGGGCGTAACCGGCTTGGCAGGTTCAGTTTTGACTTCGGCTTTCGCCACAGCCGGCGATTGACTAGCGGATTTATAAAGCAGCGCCACCAGCGCAGTGGAGGCCAGCAAACCCGCAACCAGCAACAGCATGACACTGCGGGAGCGTTTCACCGGACTATGAAACACCTCACGCGCCGCCTGCTTCAGCGTTGCACTGTCGACCCGCTCCTTGGCTTGCACATAGGCGCCCAGCAACGCCCGATCGCAAAGCACATTGATGACGCGGGGCGTGCCACCGCTCAGGCGGTAGAGAGTATTCATCAGCGAATCCGGGAACAGTTTGCGCTGTGTACCCGCAACCCCCAAGCGATGCCGCACATAGTCGGCAACTTCCTGCTTGGCCAGCGGCCCCAGGTGATAGCGCGCAATAACCCGCTGCGCGAGCTGCCGCAGTTCGGGCCGCGCCAGCATCTCTGCCAGTTCGGACTGGCCCAGCAGGATGATCTGCAGGAGTTTGCGCTGGCTGGTTTCGAGATTAGTCAGCAGCCGCATTTGCTCAAGTACATCGGCGGAAAGGTTCTGTGCCTCGTCGATGACCAGCACCGTATGCCGCCCCCGCGCATGCGCATCAAGCAGATAGGTATTGATGCAATCGACAAAGACTTTGACGCTGGTATTGCCGGGAGGAACCGCGATGCCGAATTCGGCGCAAATGGTTGCAAGCAACTCTTCCACCGTCTGCCGGGGATTGAAAATGTAGGCCACATCGCAGGAATCTGGAATCTGCTCGAGCAGACAGCGGCATACCGTCGTCTTGCCCGCCCCCACCTCGCCGGTGAGCAATACAAACCCGCCACTGCCATTCACGCCGTAAAGCAAGTGGGCAAGCGCCTCCTGATGGCGCTCGCTCATATAGAGATAGCGTGGATCAGGAGCGATGGAAAACGGCGCTTCGGCGAGACCAAAGTAACTCTGGTACATGGGCGGAATGGGTGTGGAAATGTCGGGCTATTATAGCGGCAAGTTACCACTGCTCAAGGCAACAGTTTCATCGATGATTAACTGTCGGCAAAGTCGTTAAGGTGCGCTATCTTTTTGGGATGTTGAGAATTTGTAGCCGCACTCCTGGCAGAAAATAGCAGTTGGATCAGCGGTATGACCATTAGGGCATTTTTGTTCTCGAAATAATTGCGGAGCATGAATTCTAGAATAAAGAATGGCAAAGGCTGCGCCATAAAAAACCATCCAATGGCCGGAGAATCCTCGAACGTCTTCCGGCGTTGCATCTCCAGCAATATGTTTTCCATGACCAGTCACGAATGCGAATAGAATAAAATTTAGAATGGCGTAACCGAAAAGTATATAGAAAGTTCGGGTCATCCAGGCAGGACATCCAGCAAGAGCCACTTTCCAAAAGTCCTTCCGAGTCGCATAGCGTGTTGTTTGCATGGAAACCAGTACCGCAGGTGCCCAAACAACAAAGATACCAACATGCAATGACCACACCAACTGTCCTCCTGGAATTTGCAAACCCATCAAGGCCATACAATGGGCAATGAGACTCAGTACCAAACCAATATCAGCCAGCGTCATGAACGGAAAAAGAAGAATGTTCATAGTATTGAACCCGAGTGCACCAACGTTAAATTAAGGGGCGCGCTTTAGCGCGTCCCGCTTGAATGATGGGTTAGGCTTGATAGGGACAAGTAAGCCCAATAGCAAGGTAAAGAAACCCAAAAAGCAATTGCAAAACTGCTAAAGAAAAATGCTGAGACGCCAAGTGCAAAAGAGAGAGCAAGCAAAATTGTGGCTCCTAGCTTAGAGCGAGAAACTCCCAAAAGATAAGAACCGCCAAAAACAACGGTGGCTAAAGGAGCGAAAGCATGCCAATAAATGTAAGTACGAGCGGGATTTTCTGATGAAAACATATAGCGCAACGACTCAGTTGCGCTTTCAAAAATAGGAACATTTGATGGTTGTGCAATAAATAGAAGTATGTACCAGAACGGCAAGATTAAAATTGCTGAAAGCAAAAAGAGCAAACCGGCAATTTTGTGTGGGTTATGCGGAAAGTTCATAAGCCTAACGTTATAGGTAAGGGGCGCTGCGCGGCGCTTTATCGCGCAGCGTCCAGCGACCGAAGGGAGCGAGGTCGAGCGCCGGGTTAGACATTCTATTTAAGAGCCTTCTTCAGGTGCTCTGCGATGGCCTTGTTGTATTCCTCGGCATACGTTTTATTCTTCAAAAGGAGATCGTAAAGTTCTTTCCCAAGCTGCTTTTCGCAACTTTCTCCTAAGGGGCGCACGTCTTTTCCCCATGGCTTTGGAAAGGCTTTGTTGTCAATTTGATCGACGGGGTATCCGGGCACCATTTCGGAACAAAGCGAAGAAGACAAGAAGCGTAAATCATTAGCCGCGATGGCTTGCTTGGCCGCCTCCTGCGCAGAGACTATTACAGCGACGTCGGAAACTTCTTTTTTGGGTGCACACACATGATCTTCAGCTGTAGCAAGTGCGGCATGAGCAACAAGTATGAGTGTAAGTAGTGCGCGCATGTCTAACGTGCAGCTAAGGCGCGACCCAGCGACCGGAAGAAGCGAACTTGAGCGTAGGGTTAGAGATTACTTTTTGCACTGCGGCTCCTTCCAAGAGCTGCCATAAGAACTTTTGAAAGTCTTTAACTGCTCAACTAACGCCGGGTCTCTGTCAGAGACATATTTGCTGATTGTAGTGTTAGGGTGCTCTTTGAGAAAGGATGCCAATAATGCCAGTTCTTGGTCTTTTGAGATTTTAGCTTTCTCTAGCGCTTCCGAATAACAACCCTTGGCTAGATCGCTTTCTAGCTCTCTGTACCTATCCATGTGGTTGAACGCCAATATTGCCTGGGTTTTGTCGAGTTCGACGCCAAACGCCATAAGCTGACCTTTCATGGCATAGCGCGCAGTCAGATCACCAACCGCGAGCAGAGAAGCCAACCAAGCTATTACTAGAATCACTTTCTTCATCGGGTAGTCTCTAACGTGCAGCTAAAGGGCGCGCCGAAGGCGCGTCCCAGCGACCGAAGGGAGCGAACTTGAGCGTAGGGTTAGGTGACTGACTGTTCATGTATCAAAGCCTATGCCACTGCATTTTCGATCATGAAAGTCGAGAGTCCAGAATCGGTCAGGTGAGCCGTAACCTAGTTGGCAGTTTAGATAGCGACCTTTCTTTTTGTGAACACTAAAACTGAGGGATTCAATACCAAGGTTTTGAAGTTCACTCGCAAACTGCGGGTGTTCAAAAACATAAGTAGTCTTTTTGGATTCCACTGCATCTTTTAGCCAGTCGAAGCTCATTAATATCGACTCCGCGTAGCGAAGCGCCTCACCAGGCTGGGTGTCTCTTGACTCATCAGGAAACACGAAGAATTCAACTCCATTGAACATGCCACGCCATGCTTCGTCATCATCTGACCACCTAAGCATCCCCAAAGCCCCAGCATCGAATTCTCTCTGGGGTTGCTCACGACACTTGAAGAAGTAATCAACAATACCCATGAGTCACCTAACGTGTAGCTAAGATACCGTCTTGACTGTCAAGCATGACTCACAGCCCAAGCGGGATCGAAAGGCATGCCGGACTTCAGCACACCGTAAACAATATGCAGCAACTTTCGCATCACTGCGCCAATAATCACCATATTCGACTTGCCTGCCTTTTTCAAACGATCAGCAAATTCCTTGATAACCGGATTGTAACGTCTCGCCACGATTGCCGGCATATACAGCGCTCTTCTCAATAGCGAGTTGCCTTTCTTGGACAGGTGCGGCTTGCTATGAAGCCCAACGTGCAGCTAAGGGGCGCGCCAAAGGCGCGTCCCAGCGACCAAAGGGAGCGAACTTGAGCGCAGGGTTGGGCGGCATTATCGCTCGGGGTAACATGGCCATTTGGCAAATGCAAAAATCCACAAAGCAACGAGGTTAATTAACGGCAGCACACCCAAAAGTGCCCACCAGCCGGAAAAGCCGGCTTTTGAAACTACGCGAGAAAAAAACCAAGCCGGTAATACGAGAATAATCAGAATTATCAGCCAATGCCAAATTGAAAACGAACCCATGCTTTAGCCTCCTTGAGTTGTTGAACCTGACTTGGAAACAGGCCACTCGGCGAACGCGAGAATGCCACCGACAATCAACAAGCCAAGTAATGGAATGATGGCGATTAGAGATAGTGCAGGGTTAAAGCCTGCACGCCCACATATTTTCCATAGCGGAACGACAAGTAAGATAACTGCAATCAGTGCTGCCATATAACCTCCTACATGTATAACTGGAAAAGTTGCGATGCGTGTGACGCCCAACGTGCAGCTAAGGGGCGCGCCGAAGGCGCGTCCCAGCGACCAAAGGGAGCGAACTTGAGCGTAGGGTTAGGTGTTGCTGCTTGCATGATGACCTTTGCGACCAACCCAACCGCCCAGCGAACCGAACAATAATTGTGGAACGATAGCAAGAAATAACGTGGACAAAATATAACCAGCGACACTCAGAAAATACTCTCCTGGTTGCGACTGGAAAATAAAACACAGAGTAGCAGCAGCAATAGATGCTAGAGAAACTGAGGCACCGGCAAGCATGCGGCGAACCATAAAACAGCAAGAGAGCGTCCAATTGTAGAGGCAGGGAACACGGTTGCACCTAACAGTTATTAGACGGACCCACCGGTCCGTATTATTAAGAATATTAAAGCGTGCATATTTTCCATAACCAGTTGATTAGTCGTGAATCACTCCGTTTTACCTGTCCGTATATGCATAATAATACGGGCGCATTGAATCACAGCTTATTCACTATGGATATAGGCCTGAATATCCATGACCACCACTCTCGGGTATTCCCTTGCCACACAAGATTGACAACCCAATCCCCGCCCCCGCACAATCCGCCAGTCTTGCAACTTCGCCATTGCATACACTGCACTACTCTACAAATCGTGCGGGATGAATGGTGAAATCCCAGAATTCAGGAGGCTGGAGCAAGTTTGATGGAAGGCAGTCAGTGCTTGAATTGGCTTGCGTTCTTGATGAGTATCAGCCGCGAATAAAGGGAAAACACTTTGCAAGCCGTTCCGTATTTTCTTCACGCAGCCCCGATTACATCTACTGGAGTCACCGTTCAATCTTTGTCCTTCGACAGGCTCAGGACGAACGGGTGTGTGTTTTTTTATTCAAATCCCCCCTCGCCCCCCTTTGCAAAAAAGGGGGGAATTGTTTGTTGTTGTCCGTCACGCGTGTGATGGACAATTTGGAATAAACCTTTAACTTGCCAAATGGAGTATCCAATGCTCATCGCCCATCGCCATTTCCGGTTAGCTGTTGTTTTCATGCTGTCCGTCCTGCCCTGTTTCGCCTACGCCGCCGAGGTCGAGTTTTTCTCGCCGTCGGGTGAAGTGAAGAAGGTCCGACAGGTCGCGGTACGCTTCTCGGAGCAGATGGTGGCTTTTGGCGATCCGCGCGAGGTTAATCCTTTTGACATCACCTGCCCCGCCGCGGGCAAGGGGCGCTGGGCCGATCAGCGAAACTGGATATACGATTTCGATCAGGATTTGCCGGCTGGTGTCGCCTGCTCATTCTCGGTCAAGAAAGGTCTGGCGTCGCTCAAGGGCAGCGCGATCAAAGCCGCAAATTACGCTTTCAACACGGGCGGCCCGGCCGTGATGCAGAGCGAGCCGTATTCCGGCGAATATTCCACCATCGACGAGAACCAGATCTTCGTGCTCGGTCTGGATGCGCCGGCCACAGCCGATTCCATACAAGCGCATGTGCATTGCGAGGCCGATGGTATTTCGGAGCAGATACCGGTCAAGCTGATCATCGGCAAACTGCGCAATTCGATTCTGGACTGGCGCGAAGCATTCCTGACGCGCTACTACCAGGTCATCTTCAAGCGCGGCGACCACGAGGGGCAGAGTTTCATTTTCGGCATTGAAGAACGCGGATCGGACCGCGAAAAATTTCTCAAGCTGCGCGACGGTGCCAATTCGCCCATCGTCGTACTGCAATGCTCGCGCACTTTCCCGAATCAGGCCCACATCAAGCTGGTCTGGGGCAAAGGCGTCACCTCGGTTTCCGGCATCCCCAGCAGTCAGGACCAGATTCTGGAATTCCGCGCACGCCCTGCCTTCGAGGCCAAGTTCACCTGCGAACGCGTCAATGCGGATGCGGATTGCATCCCGGCGTTCCCGATGAGTCTCAACTTCTCTTCTCCGATCACGGTCGAGAATGCACAGCGCATCATGCTGGTTGCGCCTAACATGGGTCCGGTCAAGGCGGTGATCACGGAAAAAATTGCAAAAGCCGGATTCGTTCAATCGATCTCTTTCCCCACACCGCTGCCGGAAAAGACCAAGTTCAAAATCATCCTGCCCCAGGTCTTTACTGACGATGCGGGCAGATCATTAAGCAACGCATCCAGTTATCCGCTGGAAGTCCGCACCGATGAAAATCCGCCGCTCGCCAAGTTCGCCGCCAATTTCGGCATTCTCGAATTGAACGCTGCTCCCGGCACGCCGCCCTTGTTGCCGCTGACCTTGCGCAATGTGGAATCCTCGCTGGCGTCGAACCTGGCTTACCCCCCCATCGCAGGCAAGACCATGCACGACGATTCGGAACTGACCGTGCTGGAATGGATGAGGCGCCTGCAAAAGGCCGACCAGTACAACTACGAAGACCAGAACAAAGGGCCGGGCAAGGTCTCGGTCTTCGAACAGGGAGGCGCCACCAAGCCCTTCACCATCCAGAAGCCGCTGGGCGATAAGGCATTCGAAGTCATTGGCATCCCGTTGCAGGAACCGGGATTCTACGTAGTCGAACTGGCCAGCCCGCGCCTCGGCGCAGCATTGTTCGGCGATGGATCGACTTCCGAAGAAGACGCATCGCTCGTCACCAAGCTGGTGAACGCAGTCAAGCCCGGCAGTTCACGTCCTTATTACGTACATGCCGCCGCGCTCGTCACCAACCTGTCCGTCCATTTCAAACAAGGCCGCGAATCATCGCTGGTCTGGGTGACCAGTCTGGACAAGGGCAAACCCGTCACTGCCGCCGATGTGGCCGTGCGCGACTGCGCCGGCAAAATATATGCTCAGGGCAAGACCGACGCGCAGGGCCTGTTGCAGATCAAGCAGGAGCTGCCGAACCTGAACACCCTGCCCGGCTGCATGAGCAACTACGACCACCAGTATTTCGTGACGGCACGTCTGGGCAAGGATTTTTCATTCGTGCTGTCGGGCTGGAACGAGGGCATCGCGCTGTGGCGTTTCAATGCTTTCCAGTCACCATGGGGCGGTCACGAAGTCGCCCATGCGGTGATGGATCGCACCCTGCTGCGCGCCGGGGAAACCGTGCACATGAAACTGATCGTGCGCCGCAAAGTCGGCACAGGTTTTGACAAGCCGCGCGACCTCATGCCGCTCTCGGTCACTATTCAGCACCAGGGCAGCGAAGACAAATTCCAGCTTCCGGTAGTGTGGGATAGCCGCGGCACTGCCACGCTGGACTGGACTGTGCCGCAGGACGCCAAGCAGGGAACCTACACCGTTGAGATGCCGGAAGCCGTTGGCAGTTTCCAGGTGGAAAGCTTCCGCGTGCCCACCATGAAGGCGATCCTGCAATCCGCCGACAAAGCACTGGTCAATGCGGAACAAGCGGGGCTGAACATCCAGGTCAATTATCTGGCGGGCGGTGGCGCATCATCCCTGCCGGTCAAACTGCGCGGACAGATCGCACCTAAAGATGTCAGCTTCGCAGACTATGAAGACTTCATCTTCGCCAATGGCGGCGTCAAACTCGGCATACAGAAGAACACCCGCCAACCCTGGAATTATGGCGAATACGAAATGACCGATCCTGACGAGGATGGCGCGGCTGCGTCACCCGGCAATGCCACCAGCAACGTTGCGCTGACCACGCAGGAATTGCGCCTCGACGCAGCAGGCGCCGGACATGCCGTCTTCAGCAACTTGCATAAAGCGGAAACGCCGCAGGACATCCACGCTGAACTGGAATACCAGGACCCGAACGGTGAAACGCTGACCGCCACCACGCACATCGCGTTGTGGCCGTCGCAACTGATCGTCGGCATCAAGCCGGACGGCTGGATGGCAACCGCCGAGCACATCAAATTCCATGCTCTGGTGCTGGACCTTAACGGCAAACCGAAAGCAGGCGAAAAGGTCGTCGTCAAAGCCATGCAGCGCGAGTACTACTCGCACCGCCGTCGCTTGATCGGCGGCTTCTATGCCTTTGACAGCCACAGCGAAGTCAAAGCCGTCGGCGATATTTGCCAGGGCGTGACTGACACCAAGGGTTTGCTGATCTGCGACGTGAAAGCGCCCGCGAAAGGCAACATCATCCTGCAAGCAGAAACTAAAGATGCCGCAGGCAATGCCAGCGTGGCCAACCACGAGATCTATGTGGCGGGCAACGATGACTGGTGGTTCGATGCGGCAGACAACGACCGCATCGACCTGCTGCCGGAAAAGAAGAGTTACGAGCCGGGCGACAAGGCGCGCTTCCAATTGCGCATGCCGTTCAAGGAAGCGGATGTGCTGGTCACAGTCGAACGCGAAGGCATCATGGACAGTTTCGTGACGCACCTGACCCGCGCCAACCCATCCATCGAAGTGCCGATCAAGGGCAACTATGCCCCCAACATTTTCGTCTCCGCGCTGGCAATACGCGGCCGAGCAGGCGAAGTGCAACCGACGGCACTGGTCGACCTGGGCAAGCCTGCTTTCAAGATGGGCCTCGCCGAGATCAGGGTCGGCTGGTCGGCGCATGAACTCAAGGTCAAGGTCGCCACGGACAAACCGGTTTACCACGTGCGCGAAAAAGCCAAAGTCTCGGTCGACATCAAACGTGTGGACGGCTCTTATCCGCCGCGCGATTCCGAAGTCACGCTGGTAGCCGTCGATGAAGGTTTGCTGGAACTCAAGCCGAATGACTCATGGAAATTGCTGGAAGCCATGATGACGCGGCGCGGCATCGAAGTCTCGACCTCCACCGCGCAGATGCAGGTGATCGGCAAACGCCATTTCGGCCGCAAAGCACTGGTGGCGGGCGGTGATGGTGGCGGCGGCAAGTCCGCGCGCGAACTGTTCGACACGCTGCTGTTCTGGCAGGCCACGGTGAAGCTGGATGCGCAAGGTCATGCTGAAGCGACCGTGCCGCTGAATGACTCGCTCACCTCGTTCCGCATCGTCGCTGTCGCCAACGGCGCCATGGACCTGTTCGGCACGGGTGCCGTGTCCGTTCAGTCGACGCAGGACCTCATGCTGTTCTCGGGTCTGCCGCCCGTGGTGCGCGAGCAGGACAAGTTCCATGCGGGCTTCACGGTACGCAACGCGAGCGACCGCGCCATCAATGCAGTGGTGAGCGTCAGACAGCAAAGCGGCACCGCCAGCAATACCCTCGCCCCCATCGAAGTCAGCCTGCCTGCCGGAGAGTCGCGCAACGTTGGCTGGGATGTGACGGTACCTCTCGATAACGATGCAATGAAATGGGACGTGAGCATCCGCGAAAAAGGAGCAAGCGAAGACGGCGATCGTCTCAAGGTCACGCAGAAGGTCATCGCTGCCGTGCCGGTGCGTACGCTGCAAGCCACCATCATGCAACTCGATGCACCACAATCCATCGTGGTGAAACTGCCGGAAGGCGCCATTCCCGGCCGCGGCGGCGTCAAGGTCACCTTCCGCAAACACCTGGGTGACGGCATGGGCGGCGTGCAGGAATACATGTCGCGCTATCCCTACACCTGCCTGGAGCAGCAGACTTCGCAAGCCATCGCCCTGCAGGACGAGCCGCGCTGGAACGGCCTGATGAAAAGACTGCCGACCTATCTGGATGGCAACGGACTGGCCAAGTACTGGCCGGGCATGCTCGAGGGCGACGACACGCTGACGTCGTATCTGGTTTCCGTGGCCAATGAAGCGGAATACGAGATCCCGGAATACCTGCAGAATCGCATGCGCAAAGGTCTCATCGGCTTCGTCGAAGGCCGCATCATCCGCCACTCCGCGCTTTCGACCAGCGACCTGGCGGTGCGCAAACTGGCGGCCATCGAAGCGCTGTCGCGCACAGGCGATGTACAGCGCAACTGGCTCGACAGCATCACCATCGAGCCCAACCTGTGGCCGACCTCGGCCGTGCTCGACTGGCTGTCCATCCTGCAGCACAAGCCGGAAATATCCGCGAAGTCCGCAAGCCAGATCGAGGAAGCGCAGCAGATCATCCGCAGCCGTCTCAACTTCCAGGGCACCACCATGGGCTTCTCCACCGAGCGCAACGACACGCTGTGGTGGCTGATGATAGACGGCGACGTGAATGCCAACCGTGCCTTGCTGGCACTATTCAACGACCCGAAATGGGAACCGGACGTCGCACGCTTGGTGCGCGGTTCGCTGGGCCGCCAGTTGCGCGGACACTGGAGCACTACGGTGGCGAATGCCTGGGGCGTGCTGGCGATGAAGAAATTCTCTGCCAAGTTCGAAGCCGTTCCGGTGACGGGCAGTACCAACGCCGTACTGGGCAAGGATCGCTTCGTGGCCGAATGGACGGGCGACACCAACAGTGCACAGCAACTGCTGGGCTGGCCATCAGGCAGTGCGCCCGTGCAACTGTCGCACAGCGGCAACGGCAAACCGTGGACCATCCTGCAAAGCCTCGCTGCACTGCCGCTCAAGGAACCGTTGTCCACCGGCTATCGCGTCACGCGCCAGATCACCCCGGTCAGCCAAAAGACCAAGGGCGAATGGCACAAGGGCGACGTGGCGCGCATACACCTGGAAGTCGACGCGCAATCCGACATGACCTGGGTCGTGGTAAACGATCCCATCCCGTCGGGTGCATCGATACTGGGCACCGGGCTGGGCGGCGATTCCAAGCTGCTCGCACAGGGCGAGAAGAAGCAGGGTTGGGTCTGGCCCGCGTTTGAAGAAAGAACGTTCGACGCCTTCCACGCCTATTATCGTTTCGTGCCCAAGGGCAAGTTCACGGTGGAATACAGCGTGCGCTTGAACAACGACGGCACATTCCAGTTGCCCACCACTAGGGTGGAAGCGATGTATGCGCCAGAGATGTTTGGCGAGTTGCCGAATGAGAAGGTGGAAGTGATGCCTTAACCACCTCCTGGTCCCCTCTCCCGCAGGCGGGAGAGGGTTAGGGTGAGGGTCTGTGCGCTGAACAAAATATGGAGTCCACTCAATGCCCCTCATCCCCAGCCCTTCTCCCGCCTGCGGGAGAAGGGAGTTGGTAAGGACGCTATTTAACGAATGAAATTTATTCATGAGCAATCCCCCAACCACACTCCGTAAATCAATCCGCCTCTTCCTGCTCCTCGTCGGAACAGCCAGCCTGCTATTAGCCGCCAGCACCCTGCTGACACCTGACCACCCCATCCCCACCTTCGCCGAAACAAAGGCGAAGTACCAACCCTCCGAAGCCTGGCTACTCGACCGCAACGGCGAAGTCATCGCCGTCAAACGCATCGACGCCAAAGTTCGTCGCCTGGAATGGACAGGCCTGCACGACATCTCGCCCGCCACACAAAGCCTGTTGCTGCTATCGGAAGACAAACGTTTCTACCAGCACAGCGGCGTGGACTGGCTGGCGTTGACCTCATCCAGCGGCGCCAACCTGTGGCACCTCCTCGATGGCAAACGTCCGCGCGGCGCGTCTACGCTGACCATGCAACTGGCGGGTTTTCTCGATCCCACGCTGGCGCCCGCCTATGCCAAACGTACGCTGACACAAAAACTGAAGCAAATCGCCGCCGCGCGCGAGATCGAAAAAACCTGGAGCAAACCGCAAATACTCGAAGCCTATTTCAACCTCGCTGCGTACCGCGGTGAGATCGTCGGCATCAATGCCGCTTCATCCGCCTTGTTCGGCACCCAGCCTTCTGCGCTGAACCATTCGCAGTCCCTGTTGCTGATGGCCCTGCTGAAAGGGCCAATGGCAAAACCCGAGCAAGTCGCCAACCGCGCGTGCGCCCTGTTCAAACACACACAAACGGAAAACTCCCTTCCCCCGCAGGCGGGGGAAGGGCCGGGGATGAGGGTCGTTGAGCATGCACGACAAGTAGCCCCATGCGCCGAACTGCAAGCGTTGGCATTACAAGCGCTCGACCCAAACAACCAGCACATCCCGCAAGACAGCATCGCGCCGCACCTCGCGCAAAAACTGCTGGAGCAACCGGGCTCGCGTATCACCACCACGCTGGATGCAAACCTGCAACGCGTCGCCATCCAGTCCATGCGCGAGCACCTGCTGTCGCTCGACGGCCAGAATGTGAAAGACACCGCCGCCATCGTGATCGACAACAAGACCGGCGATGTACTGGCCTATGTAGGCAGCAGCGGCGAGCTTTCCGATGCGGCCAATGTCGACGGCGTGTCTGCGTTGCGCCAAGCGGGCTCGACGTTGAAGCCATTCCTGTACGGCAAGGCAATTGAAGAGCGCCTGTTGACGGCTGCTTCCGTGCTGGACGATTCGCCCATCCAGTTGATCACGCCCATGGGGCTGTACATCCCGCAAAACTACGACCGCGATTTCAAGGGAACCATCAGCGTGCGCACCGCGCTGGCTTCATCGCTGAACGTGCCCGCCGTGCGCACGCTCGGCCTGGTCGGCGTGGACCGTTTCACCCGCACCTTGCGCACCTATGGTTTGACCAGCCTGACCGAGGACGGCGACCACTACGGGTTCAGCCTTGCGCTCGGCGGCGTGGATATTCGCCTGAGCGAATTGACCAACGCCTACCGCGCGCTGGCCAACCAGGGCGAATGGCGTCCGCTCAGGTTCACCACTGCCGAGCGCGCGAAAGGCAACAAACAAGTGCTTTCCAGACAGGCCGCTTTCATCGTCGCCGACATCCTCGCCGACAAGGGCGCCCGCGCATTGACGTTCGGACTGGAGAACCCGCTCGCCACGCGCGTGTGGACTGCGGCCAAGACCGGCACCAGCAAGGACATGCGCGACAACTGGTGCATCGGATTTTCCAGCCGCTATACCGTCGGCGTGTGGGTGGGCAATTTCAACGGCGAGCCGATGCGCGATGTCTCGGGCGTGAGCGGTGCCGCGCCGATCTGGCGCGACCTGATGGATTACCTGCATCGCGGCAACGCCAGCACCTCGCCCAAACCACCCCGCGGCATCGTCACACAACAGGTGCGCTTCTCCCCCGCCATCGAATCGCCGCGCACCGAATCATTCCTCGCCGGCACCGAGACCGCCGAGATACGCCTGGTCGCCACCAACAATACCGACCAACAAGTGCACGCCAAAATCCTGTATCCCACCAACGGCACCATCATCGCCATGGACCCGGACATCCCGGTCAACCACCAGCGAGTGCAACTCAGCGCCAAGGGCAGCGAGCAAATAGCGTGGGCCATGGACGGCAACGACATCGGCAACGGAACGGACATCGGCTGGACACCCACCGGCGGCAGACATCGGCTGGTACTGAGCGACACGCAGGGGAAGGAACTGGATGCGGTGAGTTTCGAGGTGCGGGGGACTTGGACACCGTAGCGGCTACGACGTGTATCGCTTTGCGGCGGTAAAGAGCTATGGACCTGAGTCCCTTTGCGCCAGGTGCCAAAATGCGCCAGCCAATTCAATCATTAGAATATAAAGGTTTGAGCATGAGTTACTCGAAGTACTTCGATGCTAAGCACAAAATAGAACTTCTACGAAAGCTATCTGCTCGGAACGCGGCTCCTGAAGAGTTCACACTTTTGTTGGAGAATTTATTTTTCCACCGAATGGAAATTAAGGCGTTTGATATCACTGATCAATTTATATACAGAGCCAGAAAGAACAAGCATGGTAGTTTATTTACCGACGTCAGTGAGCTAAAACAGCCGCAATCATCTCCTTGCAAGGGGCGAATGAATGACAAGGGTGAGTCATTTTTTTACGGCGGGATTTGCGAGCTTGGAACTATTTATGAAATGCTTCCTGATATTGGCAGTCTTTTCACCATCTCAAGAATAACCAAACAGAAACAAGAAGACCATCCAATGTTCCTGATTGCAGGTCTTCTTGATGATCCTCGTAGCCCAACACCGAGGAACTCAACGGAAAAAGCAATTTACAACTACCTACATGGCGAGCTAACCAAGGTCACTTCCAATGTTGAGGAATACAATTCTACAATTGCCATTTCACGGGTTCTGTTGAGTAAAGGCCTAAGTGCTCCCGAAAACTATTCCCTCTCCGGATTAGTCTATCCAAGCGTTCAACAGGCAAGGGGTGTTGCAAATGTTAGAACATTCAATATAGGAATGAAGGGAGATGCTTTTGACGACAAGTTCCAAATTAAGGACGCTTTCGTATATTGTTTAACGCATGAGGTGGAAGCGTACCAACTCAATGGTGTTAATTATGGTGAGATCGCAGGGGATGGCCGCATAAATTGGAAATTCGACTTTGCAGAAATGCAACATCGAATGCGGAGTGGACTCACATCAGATGGATTAGTAGTCGAAAGCTTAAAACATTTACAGATTTAGTCTAAGGTTTTTCGTGAACGAACGTTGAGTTTTCTTAATTATAGAAATGGTAGCTATTTTATGTTTAGAACCTTCCTGATGATTGTTATGTTGGTGATGTCGATCTGTGCAAAAGCGCATACAGTTAATCACTCTCAGAATGTCGGCACCGAAAAATCTCCGTTTTTTGTAAAAGTTCTCCCTCCAGAAGGCGCTGAGGAAAATGATAAGAAGCACGCAGAGCTCGCATTAGAAAGAGAAAACAGGCAGGAGATACGGGAGATAAACAAAGCCCAAAACGATGAAAGTTTGACTACCGCCACAAAATGGCTTGCCGGTTTCACTTTCGGACTGATGGTCTTCAAAGGATCAAAAGGGTCAGCATCGAAATACTTTTTGATGAAACCAGAACATTGCTCCATGATGTCGGGTTACGCTGCGCTAACCCGACCTACGCCTGTGCCAATGCAACCTCGCTTTTACTAAAAAGCGGGAAGAATTTCCGGTCTGTCTTGAGCATGTGCTGCGCAACTACCTCTTCCGCCAGGAAGTTCACCAGTTCGCCAATCGTGACGCCGCCAGCCAATGCCGATTTGCGCAGCTTCTGTGCATGTTCAAGCAGCATCTTGTGGCTGTGCGCATGAGCACCCAAGTCGTGGTAGTAATTTCGCGCGAGAATGGCTTCCTCATCCGCAAAGTGCTGTGATACATGCGCAAGGAGCCTTTCCAGATCCGACTCAAACACTTTAGGCTTCTCTTTTCTGGTGAACGCAGAATCAATCAGGTTGTTTGCCAGCTTGAATAATTTTCGATGCTCATTATCAATTGTGGGGTCGCCGCAAGCATAAGAAATATGCCACACCAGGTGCAGGATGGTGTTGTCACTGCTGTCTATGCCCGTATGGCCGCTGACTTGTTTGTTGAACACGACACAATTACGTCCCGCTTTTTTCGCTTCATACATTGCCATGTCGGCCCGCTTGAGGACATCTTCCCGACTTGCCTGGTGGCTGAATACCTCCACTCCGATACTGGAGGTGCAATGATGTTCGACTGCAATTTCCGCATTGCCGTCTTGTTTGACTACAAGCCGATAGGGCTCGGACAATCTGGCGCGAATTTTTTCGGCAATAATGCCTGCCCCTGCCCTGGATTCGAATTGATCTTCTTTAAGCTCGCTCAGCATCACCACAAATTCGTCTCCGCCGAAACGGGCCACCGTGTCAGTTTTGCGGATGCAACTGTTAATGCGACGGGCGGCTTCAATCAGCAGCAAATCCCCCACTTTGTGGCCGTGCGTATCATTAAGCGGTTTGAAGTTATCCAGATCCAGAAACATCAATGCGCCGAAGCGAGACTTCCGTTTGCAGGCAAATATTGTTTGATCCAGTCTGTCGTTTAACAGGATGCGATTGGGTATCTTTGTCAATGGATCATAGAAAGCGAGGTGTTGTATATGCGCTTCCGCCAACTTTCGCTCGGTGATGTCCTGAATGATGGCTACACCACCCACAATTTTTCCTTCGCCATCAAGTGAGGGGGCGCAAGTCATGGCACCCCATCTATGGACATCACTAAGGGTGGCACTATAGTGCCCCTCGTAATTACCCAGCTCGCCCGCCAACGCTTTTCTCAAGGCTGGAAGCATGGACTGGTCTTTTAGCGTGTTCATGTCCAATCCTTTCATGCGTTCGGCAGAGTTATGGAGCATGTCGGCGAAACGATCATTGCAATATGTTATGACGAGGCCGTTGTCGTAGTGAAAAATCCCGACAGGTGAATGGTCCAGCAGCAAGCGGTAGCGTTGTTCACTTATCTTTGCGGCTTTCTCGCGCTCGGCTGCTGCGAGATGCAATGAGATATTCTCGGATACGTTCCGGTTGGTTTTTCTCACTCCCACGATCATGAAGCAGAGATACAGCATTAACGCCATACCCATTGCCACAGGCAAGCTGGCTCCGGTTTGGGCCATGCGAATAATGAAAGGAAAAATTACGGTAACGTTAAATACGATTGCACAGACAAGGTCTGCAGAGTAGGAAACCAATCCGCCCGCCGTCAAACCTGCCAATATGAAGACCAAAAATATCTGGTGCTGCGGATTATTGGCGGGGAGAAGCAGAATGCTTGCCGAGCCCCAAGTCATGCCTGACACAAGCACCCCAAGCCGAAACCTGAGCAGCCAGGAATGCGTTACGGAATTGTCGGTCGTGTCGGACCGTTGGTAAGCAATGGTGAGTGCTATGCGCAATAGTGCGACCAGCACTGCCGCAAAACACCACGCAAGAACCACTTTGGAATCGATTACGTCGCTCTGCATATACGCCAGAAGCGCTGCAAGCGCGATGCTGGCAACCTGCGCTATCGTGCTCGCGGAGAAGAGTTGTCGTGTCAGCGCAGCTTGTATTGCATTCTCGTTGTTCATGTAATCACCACATGGTCATCTGCAATCGACGTTCCATTCACGATTTTCCCGAAATGGACTGTGCCGGGATATGCTCGATGTTCCCTGTTCTTATTCCGGAATATCTGGCGTTCCGCCTAGTTTCAGCGTGAGCATGCTGCCAACTATGCAGGAGGGGTTTGCACCGGGCTATCAGGCAATCTTGATTTTCTGGTAAGGGAAGAGACACGGGGTAGGAATCCCCTGACATCTGGTCTGGCGCTCATGGCTCTGGGTTAAGCCAAAATTGACCCACTTTCAACATTCCCTCCCCCTTGCAGGGGGAGGGTTAGGGTGGGGGTAAAAACGCTGCGGCCTTCGCTGAGTCAACCCCCATCCTAACCTTCCCCCTGCAAGGGGGAAGGAGCGGGTTCGCGGTATTGTGCAACGAACTATTTGGCTTAACCGAGTGCCACGATGGTCTGGCACTTCTCAACCAGTCTGGCCGAATTCGGAACGAATATTTTTCACGAAGAACAGAAGCGAAATAAATCTATAAATCACCGAAGGTCGCCAGAAAGGCCAATGGGCATGGACAAGAGGACCATATTTTTCCTGCTTTCAGCAGATCCTGTGTAAGCATTTTGGTATGGGGTCAGAATATTCCTACACTGAACAAGATGGACGACAAGGCAGCTACGGCGGTATTCTACCAACCACTTCTGGAATCGCATGTGGTGATATCTTGGACAAGAAGATAGCAATACAAGCCGCTCTGACGCGACATCTATTTGCTGCAAGCAAATTTTCACAGGTCGCCAGCATTATCCTGGCGGCGCTTCTTATTTTCATGCAGAAAAATGTAATCAATTCAGAAGTTATTCTTGCATGGGGCTTGGTTATAGTGCTGGTTGCACTATTACGAACTGCAATCATCTTTGCTTACCAGCAGTCAGATAAAGACGACCTGTCCGCAGCTCATTCATGGATGATCAGATTTCGTCTTGGAGTATTGGTGTCGGGCATAGCCTGGGGCTCGGCAAGCTTTCTGCTTTACCCGGCCAATGATCCTCATCATCAGCTATTTCTGTTCTGCATATTGGCTGGTTTGATGGCTGGCGCCTTAATTTCCCATGCCGCCGACCTTGTCAGTGCAATCGTATTTGGCGGATCGGTAATTTCGCCGCTCATCATTCACATGTTTCTTGCAAATGATCCACTGCCTTTGACAATGGCTGTTTTCTATTTTGGCTTCATGATCATGAGTCTGAAGGGGATCAACAGGACCGTAACCGAAAATGTTGTATTGCATTTTGAAGCAGCCGAACGCGAAAAAGAAGCGAGAATAAGTGAACAGCGATATCGTTTGTTGCTAAACCATTCACCTGCCGGAATTTTGCATTTCGACAACAACTTCATCATTACCTATTGCAATGATCGTCTCGCCGATTTGCTGCACAACTCTGCCGAGCGCCTCAATGGAGTGGACATAACCAAGCTAAAAGACCAATCCATGCTTCCAGCCATGGAAAAGGCTTTGGCGGGCGAATTGGGCTATTACGAAGGGCGCTATAGTGCCACCTTCACTGATGTGCACAGATGGGCAGCTGTTACTTGCGCCCCCTCACTCGATAGTGAAGGAAGGATTGTGGGGGGCGTAGCCATCATTCAGGACATCACCGAGCGCAAGCTCATGGAAGCTGCACTGAAAGAGAGCGAGGAGCGCTACCGTCAAAACTACAATCTGCTGCAATCGATGCTGGAAAGCGCCTCCAACGTGGTCGTCTATGCGCTTGACCGGGATTACCGCTTCCTCTCTTTCAGCAACAATAACCGTGAAATATTCAAACGCTTGTGGGGCACGGACATCGCTGTCGGCATGTGCATATTCGACGCTATCGGGAATGAGGCGATCAGGGAACATAGCCGCAAGGGCTATGACAAGGTGCTGGCCGGAAACAACGTCACCGCCGAAGAGCGGGAAAAAGTCGTGGAGAACGGCTGCCTGACATACAAATACTGGCAAAACTATGGCTCTCCAATCCGTAACGATGAAGGCGAAATCGTCGGACTAACCGTCTTTGCGACCAATATCACCGAGCGCAAAGAAGCCGAGCGAAAACTCAAGGAGGCGCTGGAATTCAACGAGGGGGTCATCAACGCCATTCCGGACATGCTGTTCGAGCTGGATAGGGATGGACGCTTCCAGAATGTCTGGACAAAGCTGCCGGGGCTGCTTGAGTCACATCAGAAAATCTTGCTGGGAAACACCGCCAACGATGTACTTGCGCCGGAAAGCGCAGCGACCGTCATGGAGACGCTGCGGGAAGCGGAAGCGAAGGAGCTTTCCTTCGGCAAGGTCATCCGTATCGATCTGCCGAAGGGTACGAACTGGTTCGAGCTTTCCGTATCGCGGAAGCCCGGCAGCTCATTGTCCGATGCCACTTTCCTGATGTTGTCGCGCGATATCACCGAGCGGAAGCAAGTACAGCAGCGTATGGAACTGCTGGAATACGCTATCGACCTGTCGACCGACGCGATTTACCTGATCGACGAAGAACTGCGTTTTGCTTACGTCAATGCTTCTGCCTGCCGCGCCTTGGGTTACAGTCGAAAAGAACTGATTGCCATGGGGCCGCCAGACATCGATCCGAACATGGAAAGGGAAGCGATTCTGCAAATGGTACGAACGACTCCTACGGACGAAACTATCAGCTTTGAGACGCGCCATCGCACTCGGGACGGACAGATCTTTCCGGTCGAAGTTTATGCCACCCATTTCAAACGCGACGGCGCCAGATTCAGCCTGTGCCTCGTGCGCGACATCACTGCACGCAAGCAAGCAGAAGCCCGGATTCACGAGTTGAATGCAGAATTGGAACAGCGTGTCCTGGAACGAACCACGCAACTGGAAGCGAAAAACCG
This sequence comes from uncultured Sideroxydans sp., assembly GCA_964404355.1. Classification (GTDB taxonomy): domain Bacteria; phylum Pseudomonadota; class Gammaproteobacteria; order Burkholderiales; family Gallionellaceae; genus Sideroxyarcus. The sequence goes on from CAYOJU010000004.1 coordinate 24,771, forward strand.
GGAGCTCCGCGATAGCGAGCAACGCTACCGCGAAATCTTCGACAACGCCGTTGAGGGCATATTCTTGCTGGAGGTGACGGAAGACTGGCGCTTCCGCTACATCGACGTCAACCCGGCGCTGACGGCAGCGACCGGCATTACGCGCGAAGCGATGATCGGCAAGTTCGTGGACGAGACCGTGTCAGAAGAGGTGAAAGCCGTTGTGGCATCGAAATACCGGCGCTGCGTGGCAGATGGCAAGACCATCGAAGAAGAGGTCGTACTCGATTTGCCTGCGGGTCGAAGCATTTACTATTCCACCATCACGCCGATCTACTACAAAAACCGCATCTACAGGTTGATCGGCATTACGCGCGACATCACCGAACTCAAAAATGCCGAACACGATCTCGAGGAATCGCGCCAACAATTGCGCGGCCTGACGGCGCAACGCGAAGAGGCTCGAGAAGAAGAACGCAAATACATAGCGCGCGAGGTGCATGACGAACTCGGCCAGATACTGACCGGGCTGAAAATGAACGTCTCGATACTGAACCACAAACTGGGCACCGGGAAGGAACTCACGAAGGACAAATTGCAGGAAGCCATGAGGCTGACAGACCGGGCACTTGAAGTAGCACGCAATGTAGCTTCTGCCCTGCGACCGTCCGCATTGGAGATGGGCATCGTCTCCGCGCTGGAATGGCTGGCCGGTCGCTTCAGCACCAACACCGGGATTCGTAGCGAGGTGCATATTGAGGACGACGATATCCAGCTTGATGAAGCCACTGCCATCGCGCTGTTCCGTATCGTCCAGGAGTCGCTGACCAACGTCGCCCGGCATGCGAAAGCCAACCGCGTGGATGTCACCTTGCGCCGGGAGGTAAGTGGGTATGTCATGAAGGTGAGGGACAACGGGAGTGGTTTTGATGCGAACCAGAGGAAGGTAGACTCGTTCGGACTGGTGGGCATCCGCGAACGTGCGCTGATGATGGGCGGAAGGGTAGATATCGACAGTCATCCCGGTAAAGGAACAGAGATCGTCGTGCGTATCCCGGTAATGACCAATGTGGAGGAATCATGATTAGAGTGTTGATTGCAGACGACCATGTGGTCGTACGTAGCGGACTGAAGCAATTGTTCGAACTGATGGGCGATATCGCCTTGATGGGCGAAGCGACCAACGGTGATGAGGTGCTGGAACTATTGCAACAGAAGGAATTCGACCTGATCCTGCTTGACCTGACCATGCCGGGCCTCAGCGGAGTAAACCTGATTACCCGCATTCATGCCTTGTATGAGAAAGTGCCTGTCCTGGTGCTCAGCATGCATAACGAGCTGCATGTCGCCAAGCGCGTGTTGCAGGCTGGGGCCAGCGGCTATGTCACCAAGGGCAGCGAACAGGACACCTTGATGGCCGCCATACGCAAGGTGGCTGCAGGCGGTCGCTTCATCGATCCCAGCGTTGCCGAACAGATGATGTTCGAAAAACCGTCGACTGGAAAGACGCTGCCGCATGAACGCCTTTCCGAGCGCGAGTTGCACATCATGAAGCTGATCGCCCTGGGTAAAAGCATCAACGATATCGCCGACGAACTGTTCATCAGCAACAAAACGGTCAGCACACACAAGGCGCGGCTCATGCAGAAGCTGAACTTCCTGAGCAATGCCGAACTGGTTCGCTATGCAGCGGACAACGGACTGATCGAATAGCGCCTAATCTGTCATATCCGATGTCAGGGGATTCCTACCCCTTGTCTCCAGGCTTACCTGAAAATCAAGATTGCCTGATAGCCCAACGCTAACTCTTGCTGCATAGTTGGCAGCATGTTGGCACAACACCCTGGTGTTGTACGGCGGCGGGCAAAGCGAATCAATACCCCCACAAAACAGGATTTGTTGAGCTATATCGCCGTTAATGCCGTTATGCCGTACTGGAGGATAAATGTTGCTTGGCATACCAGAAATACAGCAGGTACATTTTTAGGGGTCAATGATGAGTCGATTCGAACAAGCGAAAGAACTGTCCGAACTGGCCTGCTGTCTGGATGAAATGCGCAAAACGGAATACACAGCGGACGAGTTGGCCAGCGTCGCGCAATGTGTGGATATGCTGCACGGCATTGCGATGAATATGGCCGGTAATCGAATTTCGGAAATCTATTCAAACGACATTGACTATGAGGCGCCCTGTGTGGGCCATATTGGCAAAGCCTCTCGGCTGTATTGATTATTCAGTCGCTATTAACAACACAAACGCTATTTGCACAAATGATGTGCGCACTACTGGCAGGCGAGTTAATTCTCAATCCCGTCAAATTACTGCGATAAGAGTATCGCCCAATTACGCTGGCAGCCGAACCAGATGATCTTTTCAATGAGCGATCACGCTCCGTATCGCCTGGAGCAAATCACCGTCGCTATAGGGCTTGGTAACGTAGGTATCAATACCAGCCTGTTCAGCCAAACGACGGTGTTTTTCCTGAGAGCGGGAGGTGATCATGATGATGGGTAAACTCTTCGTATCTTCGCGCTCCCGCACGTGATAGGCCAGCTCGATGCCGTTCATGTTGGGCATCTCCAAGTCGGTCAGCAGCACGTCCGGTTTGAAAGTGCTCAGCGTGTTAATGGCGTCGATGCCATCACGCGCTGTTTCGGCACAATAGCCGGCATCCTGCATAAGCTGTAGCAATGAATTGCGTACGGACAATGAGTCGTCAACAATGAGTATGCTGGGCAGTGCGGGCTGTGGAGTTTGTAAATTTGTATCGACACTTGCCTGTGAAGTTCGCACGCGGCCAGCGAGCAACCTGGCAAGGTCGATGTTCACCGCAATGGCACCATCTCCGAGAATGGACAATCCGGCTACGCCGCACAAATGTCGTGCATAGCGGCCGGGAGGATTGACCAGCAATTCTCGCGAATCAAGCAAGCGATCAACCGCCAGTACTTGAATCTTTTCGTCACTCCGCACAATCACCGCAGAATAGTCATCGAGCGGTATGGCTGCACCCTGCATTCCGGTCAAGTCAACCATGCGCTGTGCAGGATACGTGTGCTTGTCAAGGTGATATACGAGCACTCCTTCGTTCATTTCAAACCTGCCCATGCCGCGTGCAACGGCTTGTTTTATCTGTACCGAAGGCAGCGCAAAACGTTCGCCGGAAACTTCCACGATTAACGACTGCACCATCGACAACGATGCCGCGAAACGCAGTTCGAGCGTGCAGCCCTGCCCCGGTTCTGAAGTGATTTGAATCGAGCCGTTCATGGCGCTACTCCACTCGCGCACTACGTCCAGCCCGATGCCTCGCCCCGAAACCTCACTGACGGCGTTACGTGTCGAAAAGCCGGGCAGCAGGATCAACCGGGAAACTTCCGCATCACTTAATGTCTCTTCACCGGTGATCATTCCGCGTTCAAGAGCACTTCTTTTGATCGCCGGCAGGTCAAGGCCAGGACCATCGTCCTGGCATCGCAACGCAACCTGTTGCCCCTGGCGCACGAAACTCAGCAGAATGCGCCCGGCTCTTGGTTTACCCACTGCAGCTCGTTTGCCCGGTGTCTCCAGACCATGATCAACCGCATTATGCAGCAAATGCAAGAGCGGTTCGGCAAGCCGGTTCAGCAATTCGCTGTCGACCAAGGTGTCTCCCCCCTCGAGAACCAGCGCAGCCTCCTTGCCAGTCGCCTGGCACGTTGCGCGGACGATGCGCTGCAGCCTTGATTCAAGCACACCAACCTCTGTCATTCGTGTACTGATCACCAAATGCTGCAAGTCATTGCTCAAACGCTTCAGCAGCGTCTGCTTGTCGGCAATCTGCGCAATCCCGTCTTCCACTCGCGATGCCAGCGCGCGCACATCGGCGGTTTCCTCTGTCAATGCATGGCAAGTACTGTGCAATTCGCTGTACTGATCCAGTTCAAGGATGTCGAAAGCAGCGTCATCGGTTCGCTGATTGCGCGCGCGTGTCTTTGCCAGGGCACGTATTTGTACGACTGCCTCCAATTCCTGCAGGCGCTGTTGTACACGCTGGTTTTGTGCATGCAACTCGCGTGAGCTTTCGATCAACGCTTTAATGCGCGTCTCCATTGCGGCACTATTTACCGATACCTCGCTGGCCACGAGAAACAGCTCTTCAATACGCTGCTGACTGACACGCAGTGTTGCAGCAAGCGCGGCTGCAGCGCGAGGTGGCGGATTGTTCTCTGAATTAACAAGTGAAGTCGAAGAACTGGGCTCTTGCATTGTTGGCAGCGTCGAAGCTATCCGCTCAACCGGCAGTTCCATTGATTCGCCGGCATCAATACGATTTGCCAGATCCAGCACGGTTTGCAGCACAGCCTGCGCCTGCTGCGGGTATTCATCGCTACCGCTTACAAAACCGATCATTTGTTCGAGACAATAAGCTGCGTCGAGCAGAATATTGGAAACCTGTATGGTCACCTGTGAACCTTCAGTTTCGAAGTATTCAAGGATGTCCTCCAGGTGGTGACCCAGCAATGCAATCCCGTTCAGCCCAATCGTTCTTCCGGATCCCTTCAGGGTGTGTGCCACACGTTTGGCGTCAATCACGTCCGCGATAGCGCCTTTGCCCGATGTCATCTTGCGCGCAAGATCAACAAGGTGGCGCGCCTGATCTGGGGCTTCCTGAAAGAATCCTTCGAGGAATTTCTGATCCACATCGTTTGGCATCACCAGCGAGACATCTTCTGGCGCGGCCAGTACCTGGCGATGAGGCTGATCTTCATTGTCAGCTTGCAAAGGCATTGCACCCAACATGTGCATCGCCTTCATCGCCAGCTCTGCATCCATACTGTGAGGAGCGGAACGCAGGTGATCTATCAGGCCAGCCGCAGCTGAAGGGTCGCTCAGATGACGCAGGTAATTCACCATCAATGGCGGCCAGGCGCGCAGAAAAGCAATCAGTTCGGTACGTTCTTCAGGCAGCTGTGCCGCCAACAGCAGGCTGTTTTCCACTACATGACTGCATACCAATTGAAGTCCGGGGAAACCCGCCATTTCAGCAGCCTCCCCCATTCGCTGAGCCTGACCGCTGTATTGGTCGAGCTCGTCCATGAAGGCCGGGTTCTCAATATCCAGCATAGCCAGTTCGTCCAGATTATGGTCGAGTCGCGTCTGAGCCAGGTCGATCTCTCTGGCGAAGGCTTCGATCAGATCTTTAAGCTTCATGTGGATTCGGCTTCATGTGTAAGTTCAGCGTTGGCTCCGGATTGTCAGGCAAGTTTCGGTAATTTGAATACGCTTACCGATTCAACCAACTGTTGCGCTGAATCCATCAGGGTCTGTGTTTCATGGCTCTGCGTGTCGATCTGTTCCGCAGTGCGTTCATTACACTGCCCCAGACGTTGAACAGATTGTTGCAACATGGCCGACATTTCTTTCTGCCGCTCCGTAGTTCCGGCGATGAGGCGCACTTGCCCCACCAATTCACCGGTAATCTCCTGCGTGAGAATCATTTGTTCGCCGGCTTTCTGCACCAGTTCCGAACCCTGCACCACTTGACTGATAGTGCGATTCACGGTTGAGATCGTTTCGTTCGTTTCAAGCTGGATGTTGTTAACCAGTGTGCTGATCTGTTGTGTTGCATTGCGTGAGCTTTCAGCAAGGCGTTGCACCTCTTCCGCCACCACCGCAAATCCCCGGCCAGCCTCGCCCGCAACCGCCGCCTGCATGGATGCGTTCAATGCCAGCACATGGGTGCGCTCGGAAATGGTATTGATCATATTGACGATGCCCGATATTTCCTGGGAACGCTCGCCCAGTCTCTTGATGCGTTTTTCGGTCTCGGCGATCGTCTCACGAATTGACTCCATCCCCTTGACGGTGCTGTTTACCGTCGCCAGCGCAGTGTTGGTAACCTGTGTAGCGCGTTCCGCCGAGTTATTAGACTGGCCAGCCAACTCCGCTATCTGATTCATTGTTTCCGTCGCTTCGCCAAGCGACAAGATCATTTCACCGACATTTTTGCGTTCTTCCTCCGACGTCTTTGACACCAAATCACCTTGTGACCGCACCTTGTCGGACACCTGTGCCACCTGGCTGGCAATCAGGTTCACATTGCGCAATACCTTGGTTGTTTCATCTGTCAGCTGATTAATCGAGTCGGACACTGTGCCGATAATGTCGGTCGTTACCGGTGCGCGCGCCGACAAATCCTTCTGTGATAATTGATTCACGGCCTGAAGAAGCGCAATCACCGAGTTGTTCAGATTTTCGTTTTCAGCTTCTGCCTTCAGGCGATTCAGGTCGGCATTTTCCTGCGCTGATATCTGCTCCAGCAACAACTGGTTAACTGCCAAACCCATATCCGACATCTCGTCCTTGGTGTCGATGTTTGCCAGAGATTCAAGACTACCGCCTTGCCGTACATCGTTGATTGCCCTCTGCAATGCATACAATGGCTTGGTAATACTGCGCGTGATGGTGTACGCAAAGCCGGCGATCAACAGCACGGCCAGAATTGATATCGCGATCGAAACAATAACGGTTGTATTAAATTGCTGCTGGATCACCACCTTGGATTTTGCAGCCCTTTCTTTCAGATGCTCCGCATAGTCGCCTGCGGTATCCTGCCAGTCTTCTCCCGCCGGGATCGCTTCCGTCAGCAATATTTCCAATGCTTCATCGTGCTTGCCCTGATCGCTCATCGACAACACCCGGTCATTTACCTCACGCAGCTTTTGCATATCCTCCGCCATCCGCCGCAACAGGGATTTCCCGATATCATCAGCGTGAAGCGTCAGCGCCTGCGTATACGCTTCGTCATATTCCTTGCGCGCCTCAATGATCTTTTCCCGTTCGCTTGAGGCAAGAGCCTGGTCATTATGCATCAGCAAGATTGTGCGCATTGATTGCGTATCCATATACACCGAACTGGACATGTCGGCCACGTCACCCAGATTCAGGATATCTTCTTCGAACATCTTCGTGGTTTGCTCATCGACCAGGCTCATGGTTCTACCAATGTATGCAAGCGCCATGATCATCATCATCAGAATCACGCTGTAACTCAGCGTCAACCGTGTGCCGATTTTAATGTTGGGCAACCGGCGAAGAAGGTTAATTTTCATGGTAATTGTCTCCAGATAAAGAAGTGGGGAATGAGTGCTTTCACGCCGGTATTAAACTGATGAATTTGCTCATTGCGACTGTCCAATGGATTGTTCGATCGCGCCGAGCAGTGAGTGGGTATCGAGATCCAACCATGGCTGTTCGCCAACCAAAGATGCTCCGCGAATGTGCGGCATCAAGCGTTCCGGCAGCGCACCTGCTTCTGTACTTTCATCTTCAGGACAGCGCAGCCGCTCGGGCAATCCGTCGATTAGTACTCCTGTCGCATCGCTTCCCCGTGAAATCACCAGCAACATGCGCTTGATTGCCGGATCAGGATCGACACCAAAGTAACGCGCCAGATCGAACACCGGGGTTAACTTGCCATGCAAGTTGGCGATACCGCAGAACCAGACAGGCGCATTGGGCAACCTGTGTATAACGGATATTTCCGCCAATTCGCTTGCATCTTCGTAACGGATCATTAGTCGCAACTCGCCAATCCTGAACCCCTGCCTGGATTGACTGCTTGCGAGCGGTGATAGTCCTGCGCGTTTGTCCGGCTTGGGTGCGGGCTGCTCAATTTCGCCGCTTGCTTCGATATCAACCCCGGCAGTCAATGCCTGAGTTGGAGGCATCAATCGCTCCGTTGGCGGTGCCAACAAGACAGAATCGTTTGAAATGGTATATTCCCTGGCCATTTCATTCGCTCTTGCGCTGCTCTGATTTTCGGCAAATGGGTCGGAGGTCATAATCAGTCTGTACCTTGCAGGATGTGATGATTTCCTTGAAAGAGGCTGGTACCGAATTAAAGTATGCGAGCTTGCGAAAGTATCTGCTCTTCGGTATAGGGCTTGGTGATGTAGCCCTTGGCACCGAGCATCTGCCCCCACGCCTTGTCGGCCTTCTGATCCTTGGCGGTAACCAGAACTACCGGGATATCCCTGGTACCTTCGCAGTCACGCAACGCGCGGGTAGCGGCAAAGCCATCCATCCCCGGCATGTTCACATCCATGAATATGGCATCGGGTTTATCGAGTTGTACAGCTGCGATTGCCTGGACACCGTTTTCGGCAGAACTAACCTGATAGCCGGCTTCGCTTAATATTTTTTCGAGACGATTACGATCAGCCTGATTGTCTTCAACGATCAAAATAGTATGTGCCATGGCATATTCCCTTTATCAAATGGTTGGAAAATAACTATTCGGCGTATTGATACGGCCATGTTCATGAGGCACGGTGCCGCCGCCGACGGGTTTTGCAACGTAACGTGAAATTACTTCGTGCAAATGTATGGGATCGATCGGCTTGGAAAGGTACGCATCGCAGCCAGCCATCTTTCCCATAATGTGGTCGAATGGCGAAGTTTTGCTGGTCAGCATGACAACGTTTGAACTGTGATCGAAAAACTTTTTCGCTTTAATGCGGCGGCAGGCCTCATATCCGTCCATACCGGGCATGACCACGTCCATCAGTATGCAGCCGAAGAGAGATGTAGAGGCAGCATCGATTGCCGCTTCGGCATTATCGAAATCGGTAACCGACAGCCCGTATGGTTCAAGCAGCGAACGTAACTGGGAACGTATTGCAAGACTATCGTCGACAATCAGTATGGAGTTGCATCCTGAAGTGGGTAGTACGCTCGTTTTCTTCATTGCATCCTGTTCCAGCACACGTGCCAGCATGATCGGCAACGCTGGCCATTGAACCGGGCGTTGTATTGCGGTATGACGCGGCGTATCCGGCGTATTCTTGGCATCGACCCAAATAACAGCCTTCTGCTTCAGCCATTGTTGCTTGTCCGCCCATTTCATTACCTCGATATCGGCAACGTCTATCATTACTACATCTGCCGACTCGCCAAAGGCAGTGTCAACCAACCTGAGCTGAGGCTGACGCCGCTTCGACAAATTGACAATAGTAGAAAGCAATTGCCGTTCAAACTGGGTAAAACCCAACACCAGCAGTTTTAGTGCAAGCTCACTAGTCTGTTGTGAAGAATTGTAGTTAGTATCCATTTTGGATCCGCTTTCACTCAAATATTCCTGCGAATATCAAATCATTCAGCCGTTCACCGGAGACGAGGCCATTTTTCCTGTTTGATCAGGCGATGCCTGTCCGATTCGTTACCGAAAACGACATGGCCTTCCTTAACCATCCCCATCACGGCATGCTCGCGACGGAACGCTTCATGAGTCTGCACGTCAGCCGGATTCCATTTAGAAAACGGGTGCTTCCAGATTGCAATCACACCTTTGACCGGTTCCTGCAAATCTTCCAGCGCCAACCTGATCTTCAGGGTATCGGTGCTTTGCGCTTGCCTCACCGCTGCAGCAAAGATATAGACTGCGTCGTAACCTTGAGCAGCGGAAACAGGGGAAGGAATGCGATCCACGGTATAGGCTTTGTGATACCCCTTGATAAAGCGCCTCGCTTTTGGAGTAATGGGTTCTTCAATAAAGGTTTGTGGCATCAGCGTGCCGTCGCCATTCTTGCCGGCGTTATCAATGTAGTTCGACATCGACAATGTCCAACCGCCAATCAATGGAACCCTCAGGCCGACCTTATCCATGCCGTTGGCAACTGCTGCCAGTTCGGGTCCAATACCCCAAATCAGAACTGCCTGGGCTCCGGCGGTTTTGGCTTTCAACAACTGGGCCGTCATGTCTTTGTCACCGATATTGAATTTTTCGGTGGCGACCACTTGCAGCTTGTTGCCTTGAGCCTTGATTTGCGCCAGCAGGTCGTCACGTCCGGAAACACCGTAGTTGGTCGCATCGTGCAGCAACGCAACCCTGGTGAATTTTCGGTTGATGGCTTCCTCAACCACCATCGCCGATTGGATGCCGTCGTGTGCCGCGAAACGGAAAATAGACAGTTCTTTCGGTCCCGGCTTGTCGGTCTTGTCAGCCCATTGCGTCATCGAAGCAGAACCGGCTGCAGGTGTGATGATTTTGGTGATGCCTTTCTCTTGCAGGTACTTGTCACCCGCGATGGCCACACCGGTATTGACCGTGCCGATGACACCCGAAAGATCCTTCATAGAGACAAGTTCTTGAGCGATCTGCGCTCCTTTGTCTGGTTTGGCTTCATCGTCACGCTCAATAATTTCAATCCTGAGTCTATTTTCACCTACCGTAATGCCACCATCTGCATTGATCTCATTGGCGGCAAGTTTTGCACCATCGCGCATCGAAGTTCCCATCGGTGCAGAACCGCCTGTGAAAGGGCCGGTAATGGCCAGTTTGATGGAATCGGCAGCAAAAAGCTGAACGGAGAATCCAAGCAACAGCGTAGCAAGCAGAGTTTTCTTCATATATACCACCCGCGTTTGAATTGATATTTGGAAAACGTCGAACAACTGCCGGCACTGAGCTGGTGTTGTGCTGACGAATCCGGATTGTTGAATAGAATGCCGTTTTTCATCTGAATTCACACATCGCATTGTCATCTTCAGGCCCCTTTGATGTTGGCTACGCCGGACACCCCTGTCCTGTTAGCGCGATCTCGAATTGGGTGACAGAGTTACAAAATCCTCCACTCATCACAATCAGCCAATCCTGATTCGCATGTAAGGGTGCGGGGTGTTTGTAAGGGGATTCCTACATACGCATTGGACTCAATACGCTGTTTTGCAAGGTAGCATCGAGATAGGCAGCCCACAGAAATACCCTGCTGGAATGAGTTAGCTTGTACCGGACTAGCAGTCAGGATTGAAACCCTGACCTGTCATACTTTTTCCTCAAAGGTATGCTTGTCGGAAACAAAAGCCACGGTCAGGCAACCGGGTCCGGTAAACGCGCCGGCAGTGATGCTCATCGGTGCGATATGAATCGTCACTCCGGCATTTATTGCCGCAGCCTTCAGTTGCGGGAAGCCGGGCATGTCCTGCACTTTTGCGGTATCACCGCCGTAGCCGATGCAGATCGCCGGCGCCAGCAAGCCCGCCTGCACTGCACGAGTGGCATTGGCAAGCATGGTTTCGACTGCGTTATCGAAGCGCCGCATCCTGGCTACCGGTCGGGTTTCGTCCTGGTGACCAAGCAGAATCGGCTTGATGTCGAGCATCGAGCCCAGCATGAAACTCGCCCAGTTGATGCTCTTGTCGCCGCGCCTGGAAGCGCGCTTGTAAATATGCTCCAGGTCGGGCGGCACCATGTAGCAATAAGTGTGTGGCACCATCTCGCGGATGCGGGAATCGATCTCCGACGGGGCTGCACGACTCTTGATCATGCGAATCACCTCTGCGGCAAGCACCGCCGTGCCGGTAAAGATATTGCCGCTGTTGATGACCACCAGCGCAAAGTAGCCGTTAAGTCCCGCATCGCCGCGCACTTTCCTGTACTTGTCGAGGATGCCAATTGATGCCTTCATCGCATTTTCGTAAATGTTGCTGCGCGATTGTGTCACCGTGAGACAAAACACATGGTCATACTTGCATACCAGCTTGTCCAGAAACAGGCGCTCGATCTGCTCGCTCGAGTAAGGAAAAGATTCGGCAAGGACATCGATATTCTGATCAGATTGTCTTGAGAAGAATATGGTCGTCTGACGCTCGTTGCGACGATCTTCGAAAGTCTGGTCGCCCACCTTGAGCGTGGTCGGCATCAGTTCGATGCAATCTTCTTCGAAAATACTGCTTGGCAAATCACAGCTTGAATCAACTACCAATCCGATTCTCATGCTTTTCTCTCCTCCGGCTGTCGGCCACTTGAAGCGTATTGTTGTGTATTGCTGGGCATAAAATACTCAGTTCTGAAATTTCAATGAATGCTTTTTTACTCAATATGCTGTTTTGTTGATCTCGGCAATGACCTTCATTAGTGCAGGCAACAAATCCGGACATTTGCTTTGGGTAGCCGCATGAATATTTTTCAGGCAAAGCTGCAGACCCGTTGGGTCTTTGCATTCCTCGATTTGATCGATATATGTTTGCGCTTGTGTTCCGAAGCTGTCGACGCAGAAATCAACCAGCAAGAATTTGGCTTCGGAAAGGACGAAGCCATTGGCTAACTGGACGATCCCACTGGAAGCGGATGTAATGTCATGGCTATCTATAGTCCCGCCGTCTTTGGCAACAAAGCCCCCATTGATAAGTTCAATAATGCATTGAACGACTTCAGCCTGATTACTACTTCCTGTTCTTTTATTAATAATTTGTTCAACGGTTTGCGGTGCGACCAACTGAATGAGCACGTTTCTCAGACGTTCATTGATATTGAGAACTTTGTGCAATGCTTCTTCCCTCCCCTTTGGGGTGAGGGACAAGCTGGCCGAAAACGACAATTTCATATTTATCTCTCAACTAGTTATTGAGTTAGCGTAAAGCCCGTTGGGCGCACAATGACTTAAGATTTCAATCGTGATACTGATTTGACCAGAATATCCACTGTGTTCCACAGCTTCTGGATGGAACGAAGCATTTGGTGCTTATCCTCTTCCAGTTTCGATTGGGTATATGCCTTGGCGAGTGCGGTAAAAGTCTGAAGCTGCTCATCCAGCGAAGAGGTGTTCTCGTGAATAGCCGTAGTGATGTTTTTCAGTTTCATCTGCATCAGCCTGAGGGATGCCATCAAACTGGTGTTGTCCCCTTCCCTCAATTTAATTCCAACCGTCAGATCGCCGTTGGCAATTTTTTGCATGGCTTCGGCTGCAACGTGTGGCTCGCCGCCAACTTGTTTGAGGATGCCGCGTGCCAGCACGAAAGCCAGAACGAGCACACCAAACAGGACAGCGCCGCCGATGATCAGAAAATCAACAACGTAATTCCAGAATGCCTTGTCGATGTCGTCCACAAAATCGCCGCTGGCAATCAACCAGTTCCAATCAGGGATGATTTGAATTGCAACGAGCTTTGGCACTGCAACATCACCTGTGGGGCGTTTGGTATAAATCGAGACGAATGCGAAGTTGCTATTCTGCAAGGCCTGCATATAGGCATCAATTACAGTTTGACCGTTGGGTAGAGTACCGCCGTCACTTTCCTTGCCTTCTTTGCGCTGATCGGGATGAACTAGAGTCAACAGATATTTTTCGCCGGATCGGATAAATACGTAATTTTCACCATCGCGCATTGCGCGAATGGCATCCTTGGCCGCCGTTTGCGCATCCTCCCGCGAAAGCTTGCCGGACTTTTCCAGTTCCATGTAATGTTCCACCTGGTGTGTTGCGAATTTCACCACCAATTCCATCGACCGCTGCCGTTCTTGCAACTGCGTACTGCGCAGCGATGTCACTGCAAATCCGCCCACCAGGATCATGCCAACTACGGCACCCAGAACGATCAAAAGAAGTTTGGTTATGAGTTTCATTCTAATTTCCTCCTCCAGTGCTTCAGCGACAGCATGGCAAAAGCGCGAATGGCACTTTTGAATAATCCACGTCAGCGATCTCGAATTTGTCGACAGGGTCGCCAAAACACCCGGGCATGACAATCATCCAATCCTGATTTGCTTGTAAGGAGGAGGAATGCTTGTAAGGGGATTCCTACATGCGTGCCAGACCTAAGGCAAAGCGAACCTTCAAGTTCACAACACCAACAGTATTTCCAGCAAGTCGCAACGTCAACGTGAGGGCTACGCCGCAAGTTTCCTCGCAACAAAATAAAATCCCTCCCCGCTTGAGGAGGGACTAAACATCATCACATCATCACTGATATTTGAAACCCACCGCAAACCGCGCCGGATCGTCGTTGCTGACGGCGGTGTAAACGCCGGTGCCGGCTGCCATCGCTGTGCCTGATGTGCCAGCTGAAGTACCCGATGCGCCTATTGTGTAGCTCATCATGCCGTTCCAGGGGGAGTTGTAAGTCAGCGTGCCGGTTACACCGGGGTAGAGCGTGAGTGCCACGCTGCTGCCCGCGATGGTCACCAGGTGTTCGTCGCCTTCGTTGGTCTTCACAAAATACTTGCCATCCACATCGCCGGAGTTGAGGGCAACCGAGCTGGTGAAGACGGAATGCCCGAATTCATGCGTCAGCGAGATATGGTCGTCGTGGTCGATGACCATGATTTTCTTGCCGTTGGATGCGGTGAAGGCAAACAGCCAGCCGATGTGCCCGCCCGAACCGATGTAGTCGAACACGCCGGGATAAGCCGCGACTGCCTGCAACGTGCCGGTCAACGTGGTAGTGCAGGGATGCGTGCCCGTATTGCTCAGGTCGCCGCTGATACAAACGGAATAGTTGCCAGAGGTGTCGATGCTGCTAGTTCCGTAGTGAGAAAGGCAGCCTGCTTTTCCCATCACGTTGGCGATGCCGCGCGCATTGCAGGAGAAGCCCTCGAAGTTGTAACTATCCGCCAGCCCGGCCACTGTGGTGATGGGATTGGACAGGCCGAATACGGGAATCCTTTCCATACCGCCTATGGTATTGATCACCACATGTCCCACGAACATGGCACGGATCGGACGCACGCGGCCCGCCTGGATGAAGCCGTCGCTGGAGGCCCCAACGGCATAGGTGCCATCACCGTTGCTGGTGAGCGCGCCACTGCTGCTCTGCCCGACGGTTACGCCCGAGGCGGCATAGCTCGTCCCTGCAATCGTGTAGGTGTAGGTGTGGTTGTTGGTGTCTATCCTGAACTGCATCACCTCGCCTGCACCGGCGGAAGAAGTGTAGGTCTGGTCAAGTCCGCTGTTGTTTGATGATGCGCCACCGCCGCCACACGCTGCCAGCAAGGCCACGGACAAGGCCGCAGCCATCACACCCAATTGGGTCAATCTGCTCAAGATTTTCATTTCAGGTACTCCCTTCGTCTGGTTGAACTTTGCCCCGGCATGCAGCCTGACATCCGGAACGCGTTTATTGCTGGTGCAGCTGGTGATTCGCAGAAACCACGAGATTTGTTTCCCGTTATTGAAGAAAACGCAGAGCGGGGAGAAAGGACTACAAGGATTGTTGCGCTGGGCAAAGGAATGGGAAATTAATCAGCCGCAAGGGCACTCGCCACTTGTTTGGGTTTAAACCAAAACAGTGCTATACAAAACCAGCCTCCACCTGAAACGGGATAACCCGATGCAGGCAGAGGCTGCGCAGTACAGCACCTTTAAGCTCTAACCTCTGACATCAAACAAGGTCGAAGCGATCAAGGTTCATCACCTTGCTCCATGCCGCCACAAAGTCACGCACGAACGTCTGCTGCGAATCGCTGCATGCATACACTTCCGCCAGCGCCCGGAGCTGCGAGTTCGAACCGAAGACCAGATCAACGATGGTGCCCGTCCATTTAAGCTTGTCCGTCGCCCGATCGATTCCATCCAACAACCCCTCGGACGTGGCAGACTTCTGCCACTTCGTGTTCATATCGAGGAGATTCACAAAGAAATCATTGGTCAATGTTTCGGGCCGTTTAGTAAAAACGCTGTGTTTGGACTGGCCGACGTTTGCATTCAGCGCGCGCATGCCACCGATCAGCACTGTCATCTCGGGGGCGGTCAGTGTCAGCAACTGTGCCTTGTCCACCAGTAGCTCAGCCGCCGATGCTTCGAGTCCCGTGCGGATGTAGTTGCGGAAACCATCTGCAATTGGTTCCAGTACGGCGAACGAGGCCACGTCGGTCTGCTCCTGCGATGCATCCATGCGTCCCGGCGAGAATGGAACTTTCACGTCATGGCCGGCTTTCTTCGCCGCTGCCTCGACGGCTACGCAGCCGCCCAACACGATCAGGTCGGCGAGCGAAATTTTCTTGCCGCCGGACTGTGCGCGGTTGAACTCGCTCTGGATCCCTTCCAAAGTCTTGAGCACCTTCGCCAGTTGCGCGGGTTGGTTGACTTCCCAATCCTTCTGCGGCGCCAGACGAATCCGCGCGCCGTTCGCGCCGCCGCGCATGTCGGAACCACGGAAAGTGGACGCCGATGCCCAGGCGGTCGCAACCAGTTCTGAAACAGACAGACCTGAGGCCAGTATCTTGCCCTTGAGGGAGGCAATGTCCTGCGCATCAATCAACTCGTGATTGACGGCAGGGATGGGGTCTTGCCACAGAAGCTCTTCCGCAGGCACCTCCGGGCCGAGGTAACGTGCGCGAGGACCCATGTCACGGTGCGTCAGCTTGAACCACGCCCGGGCAAACGCGTCTGCGAACTGATCCGGATTTGCATAGAAGCGCCGCGAAATCTTTTCGTAGGCAGGGTCGAAGCGCAACGCAAGGTCGGTGGTCAGCATGGCCGGCGCGTGACGCTTGGCAGTGTCATGGGCATCCGGGATTGTATCGGCGCCCACACCACCCTTCGGTCTCCACTGTTGCGCACCGGCCGGGCTCTTCGTCAGCTCCCATTCGTAGCCGAACAGATTCTCAAAAAAGTTGTTGTTCCATTGTGTTGGCGTGCTGGTCCAAGTAACTTCCAGGCCGCTGGAGATTGTGTCACCGCCTTTGCCCTTGCCAAAGCTGCTCTTCCAACCGAGGCCTTGCTCCTCAATTCCGGCGGCTTCCGGCACAGGCCCCACCGCTGCCACATCTCCAGCGCCGTGGGTCTTGCCAAAGGTGTGACCGCCGGCAATCAGCGCAACTGTTTCTTCGTCGTTCATCGCCATGCGGGCAAAGGTCTCGCGGATATCCCGCGCCGCAGCGAGCGGATCCGGATTGCCATTCGGGCCTTCCGGGTTCACATAGATCAGGCCCATCTGCACTGCGGCAAGGGGTTTCTCAAGTTTGCGGTCGCCGCTGTAACGCTCGTCCGCCAGCCACTTGTTCTCGACTCCCCAGTAGATGTCTTCTTCCGGTTCCCAAATGTCCTTGCGTCCACCGCCGAAACCGAAGGTCTTGAATCCCATCGATTCCAGCGCGACGTTGCCTGCGAGGATCATCAGGTCGGCCCAGGAAATCTTGCGGCCATACTTCTGCTTGATCGGCCAGATCAGGCGGCGCGCCTTGTCGAGGTTGACGTTGTCGGGCCAACTGTTGAGCGGCGCAAAGCGCTGGTTACCGGTGCCTGCACCGCCGCGACCGTCGCCGGTGCGGTACGTGCCGGCGCTATGCCACGCCATGCGAATGAATAAAGGTCCGTAGTGGCCAAAGTCCGCAGGCCACCAGTCCTGCGATTCGGTCATCAGCGCCAGCAGATCCTTCTTTACGGCCTTGAGGTCAAGGCTCTTGAATTCCTCTGCATAGTTGAACTCCTTGCCCATGGGGTCGGACAGTGAGGAGTGCTGGTGTAACATGTTTACTTTCAATTGATTGGGCCACCAGTTGGTGTTCGATTGAGTTCCGGCGACCGCGCCGGTACTCGCGTGGCCGTGGAATGGGCATTTGGATTCGGCTGACATGATTGTCTCCTTTCGTGTTTGAAATAGAGTGCGGAGTCAGCATAGGCCGGGAGTAATAATTTATCCAATAAATTATATATATGTAGTCGATATGTTTTCTTTATCACGTGGCAGCAACAGTGTTCAATGGCACTACGAAAGTAGTTGTGCCATTGAAATGACCAGCATTGATCTCCAGGGGTTGCGTTGAACATCCGCTTCAGGAATAGGCTGCGAGGACTACAGGTACTCCCCAGCAAGGGGGAAGAAAATGATCAACGTGCAGTGAGCGACTGCATGAAGCGTTCCACCGTGTCGGTATAAGATCCCGGCAAACCGAGGTTGCGATTGATCTCGCCATGCGACAACTCCTGCCCGGATACTTCGGCGCGCACACCCAGTTCAGTTGCCCGCTCGGCGAAAGCGCGTGCCGCGTCGCACGGCCGGTCCTGGCGCTTGGTCGAGCACACCAGCAGCATCGGTTTGCCCTCCGCGCTCAACTGCCGGATGGGCGAGGCCGATTTCCAGAACGATTCATCCTTGCCGAATGCCGCGTCGTACAGGGGCAGGTGCCGCCGCTGCATGATCTTCGCCACATCCATCGCTGCGCTGTCCAGCACCACGACGCCCAGCCAGGGGCGTGCGCCCAGCGCCGTCGCCCGTGCGGGCCCTGCACCAAGTAACGCCACCAGGTGAGCCCCGGCGGAATGCCCCATCAGGATGAATTTGTCGGGATCGCCGCCCCATGTTGCAGCGCGGGATTGCGCCGCGGCCAGGGCGCGAGCCACATCGTCCGCCTGCACCAAGGGATCGGCATCGGGCAGCATGCGGTAATTGACCGAGATGAACACATAGCCCTGTGCCACCCAGCGCGCCACCTTGTTATCCACCACCTGGCTCGCCGCCTTGTCGCCGAAGCGCCAGCCACCACCATGCACCATGAAGATGACCGGCGCGTGGTCGGCATGGGCTGGCAGGTACACGTCCATTTTTTGCGCGGGTGCTTCGCCGTAGGCGATGTCGCCCAGTTTCGTCACGTCCTGTGTCCCGGCACGTGCCGGTGCAAAAACCAGCAACCCGGCAAAAGCGAGACACGCAAGAATGAGATCGCACTTTTTCATGGCAGACTCCATTTCAGGAAACGGGGCGGGCATCAGAACAGATAAAGCACCACGCCGCTCACCACATTGGCCTTGGTATCCGTCACCAGCGGGCTGTTGCGGGCACTGCCCGCGACACGGCGTTGCGACAAAGCGACGCTGCCCAGCCAGTGGCGGTCGAACACATGCGTCCAGCTCGTGATCAAACCGTAATTGTGCAGGCCGCCCGCCGCTTGATAGACCGGCAATCCGGAGCTGGTCGCCTGCGCGGCGTCGATGCCGAAATAGGCCTGCATGTACTCGGCATTCGCCCAACCCACGGTCGCGCCGACACGCAGGGTATCGCGCTGCGCGGGCCGGAAGTCCAGCCCGGCGCCCAGTTCGGCGTGGCTGCCGCGCTTGCCGCCACCCGCCTTGAGTTTGAAGTAACCAATGTCATTGCGAGTATTCAGGAACAGGCCAAGTTCGCCCGTGCGTTGCAGGTCGCCGGTTCCGGCTAGGTGGGCATCGGCGCTTTCCTTGCGTCCCGGCGCTCCGCCCAGTCGCACGCCGAACTGCAGGTTACGTTCCTTCACAAACTGGTAACCGATGCCGCGCAAGTCGCCCGCAAAGAAGTTGCCATAGCTCGCGTCGAACAGCGGAAACACGACCCCATGTGTGCTGTTCGCACCTTCGTAGCGCGGCACCGCCGCGGCAACTCCGCCCGCGATGAAATGCCATTCGCCGCCCGCCTCGGCAGGCTGGACGATTTCCGGCATGGTGTCCTCGTCGAATCCGGTCAGTTGGGTATCGTCGGCCCACACGGAAGGGGTCAGCATGCATCCGCTCAACACGCATAAGATCATCAGCCTGCTTTTCATATCGTCATGCTCCATGTTTAGTATTTGATGGCGATCGCGAGAATCTCTCCGCTAGGAATAGAAACGCACACTGCGGGGAAAGGACTACAAGGAATTGCGTTTTGACTAAAACCCCCTCCAACTCCCCCTTATCAGGGGGAGAGCGATATCGGCTCCTCCCTTGATAAGGGGAGGCTGGGAGGGGTTTAAGCCCCATGAGCAATCTGGGCTAATTAAAGCAGGAAGCTGTTACCCCAGCAGGTTCGCCACGGTCAGCATCAACAGGGCAAGCAGCTGGAATACCATGGCGCGCCACACGAGGCCGATGGCGCTCTGCATGTAGTCGGTATCGGCCTCGTCGCCGACGCCGAGTTCGGGACGGAACACGGGTTGCTGGTCCTGCATGATGGCTTGGCCCAGCCTCACGCCCAGTGCCCCTGCGCCGCTGGCCAGCAGGATGCCCGCTTCCGGGTCTATCCAGCTTGCGGCCTGCGTGCGCCAACAATAGATGGTGTCTTCGAAGTTGCCGACAATGGCAAAAGTGGCCGCAGTAAGACGCAATGGAAACCACTCCAGCAAGTGGAATGCCTGCCGGGCGAATGCGCCGAATTTGCCGTATTCCTCTTCGTCTTGCATTCCCCAGCGGTTATACATGAACAGCGCGAGACGATACAGGATGGCGCCGAACGGCCCCAGGCCGAGCATCATGAAAATGACGAACCAGAACACCACACCGAACACATTGCGATGGGAACACAGCAGCGCCTGCTCGATGGTGACGCGAGCCACCTCTTCGTGGCTCAGATCGCGGCAGGATTTCCCCAGCCACTCACCCAGCAGTTCGCGCGCCTTGTCCGTCTGCTTGTCCAGCAACGCTTTGTGGATGTCGGTGTAATAGTGACTGAATTGGCGAAACCCCATGGTGAGGTAAAGCACCAGCACGCTGAACGCCCAGGCAAAAATCGGGTTGGCGGACAGCAGCAGATAATGCACATAAATGGCCAGGGCCAGGGGCAAAATCACGACGAGCACCCAGGCGACACGGCCCTGGCTCTTTTCACCGGCATTGAAGTTGCGCTGGAAAAAGCCGACATAGCCGGAAAGCCATGCCAAAAGGTACTTGCGGGAAGATAACGGGTGGACTTGTTCAAGCAATAAAGCGGCAATCAGGGATAACAGGCTCATGTTCTCAATTCAGTATCAATAGGTTTTCTCATCCGTCCACATATCCGGGGTAAAGCGCACCACGCGATTGCGCCCGGTTTCCTTGGCCTGATAAAGCGCCACGTCGGCATATTTGACGGTCTGCCAGAAGGTATCGCAATCGGTCGGGAACACCGCAATGCCAATGGAAATGGTCTTTTGCAGGACTGCCCCGGTCAATTGTACCTTGAGTGCTTCGACGGCGGCACGGATCTTCTCCGAGGCAACTTCGGCGCCTTTGCCATCGGTATCCAGCAGAATAATCAGGAACTCCTCACCGCCATAGCGGATCACCACATCCGCGCTGCGCACCGATTGCACCAGCACTTTGGCCAATTCTTTGAGCATGGTATCGCCAGCCTCATGGCCGTAGGTGTCGTTGACCATTTTGAAGTAATCCAGATCCAGCATCAGGACAGCCACCTGGCTCTTGCGCCGCTGTATGGCTGCGATCAGTGTCTCGGTATATTCCTGCAGGAAACGGCGGTTGTGCAAGCCGGTCATGGCGTCGCGCAGGGTGGATTCGCGCAATGAATCCATCAGGCGTTTCGACTCAATCACTGGCGCGGCTTCGCGCAGATAGACGCTCAGGTAGGGAATGACTTCCCTTATTTTCGCGACCTCGTCCGCACCGAACATCAGTTGCAGCACACTGCCGACCGTACCCGACTGGATGACGGGAAAACAGACGTGGCGATAGGTGTTGCCGTCAGCCGGGGGTTGAAAGGCAAAGCAGATATCGGGGGATTCGATACTGTCGATGATATGCCCGGTGCGCCGCGCGCGGCAGGTCTCCGAGCGCAACAAAATCTGCGGATCGCACCAACGGCAGGCCGTTCCGGGTTCGCCGTCCACGGTGATGGCAGTCATCATGTTCTTCTTCGATTGCACTTCGTAGATCGAGAAATGCCGGATCCCGAAACGGCCTTGCAGCTCCGAGGATAAGCGCTGGTATATTTCGAACTGCGTCTCATCCTCCTCGATGGACTGCTTGAATTGCGCCGCGTTGATCAGCCCCTGCACCATCTCGACGGTGGTATCGAGCAGGTTGCCGGTACCCTTCTGCGGCTTGTTTTTGAGCAATTGCGCCACGTCCTGCCGGATCCCGCTCAAACCATCGTACAAGAACTGCATCAGTTTGTTCACATCCTGTGCGACTTGTCCGATCTCGTCGTTGGTTCGCTGCTGGATGTTGGCGTGGAAGTCGCCGCGGATCGCATGACTGACCGCTTCCTGTACGTCTTTGGCCGTGGTGATCATCGGTTTGACCATGTGCCGGAAGTAAACCAGCATCAACACCATGATGAAGGCAACCGTCGCCACCAGGATCGCGGATACGAATAATCCGTTGTCTTTCAGATGTCCGATCTGCATGGAAACCGTTACCGCGCCCAGCACCGCCCCCTCCGGAACGTTGTGGCACTGCATGCAGTTCGGGTTGCCGAGCCGGGTGGCAACGAACGGAATGGTGCCGCGATACACGGGGTTGGTAAGTTCGTCTAACACAGCGTAGTAAGGCTGTCCGCTTTTCAGCACCTGTAGCTCTATGCTGTCCGCCACATTTTCGCCTTCCATGCCCTTACCGAACTGAAGCTCAACGCTGTTGCCACGTATCACATGCACCGTTTTCAACCCGGGTACCTCGCCGAGCCGATACAGCAATCCTCCGCGCTTGGTGACAACGCCGTTCACCATATCTTCGGTCAGGCTGACGCGGATGATTTCCGCCGCCGAGTGAACCTGCGCCTTGGCTGACATCATGGAGAACTGACGGAACGACAGCAGGCTGACCACGATCAAGGCGAAGATCAGGACCGCCGCCAGCGTCAGCGAGGACAACGTGACTTTTTTGTTGAGATTCATGAACACCCCTCAGGAGATGGCATTTAATCTCCTGAAAGGATACCTTGAATGGACCTTCTACCGCAAAGGTTTTGGCGGGCTAGCCTCGCGTTGCCCGCCACTTGATTACGCAATCATTCCGGCCGCAACGGTGTTGTTCGTCGCTTCGTCGATCACAATGAAGCTGCCCGTTGCCCGGTCTGCCCCGTAGCTATCGAACACCAGCGGTTGCTGGGTCTTGATGCCGACACGCGCAATATCGTTCATGTTCAGCTTGTCCGCCGCGTGGTGTTCCAGCGTATTCACGTCCACGCGAAAATCGAGGCGGGAAAACAGGCACTTCGCCGTGCGCGTGGTGTGCTTGACCAGGTATTTGCGGTTCTTGTCCAGCGGTGCTTCCGACAACCAGCACAACGTCGCTTCGAATTCCTTTTCCACCTTGGGAGGAAGATGATCGGTTTTTACCAACATGTCGCCGCGCGAGATATCGATCTCGTCCGCTAGTGTGATGGTTACGGACTGGGGCGCGAAGGCGGTTTGCAGCTTGCCGTCGTAGGTATTGATCTCCTTGACCCGCGTGGTGCGGCCGGACGGCAGGATGGTGATCTCGTCGCCGACCGAGACTTCACCCGCCTCGATGCGCCCCATGAAGCCCCTGAAATCATGGTATTCCTCGGTCTGCGGGCGGCACACCCATTGCACCGGGAAGCGGAAATCGCTGGTGTTCACGTCGTGGTCAATCTCGACTTTTTCCAGCAGTTCCAGCAAGGCCGGGCCTTTGTACCAATCAAGGCTCTCGCCGCGGTCCACCACCATATCGCCGTTCAGCGCGGACATTGGGATGTAGGTCACGTCGTGCAGGTTCAGTTGCGCGGCGAATTTCTTGTACTCGGCGACGATCTCGTCGAAACGCGCTTGCGAGTAATCCACCATGTCCATCTTGTTCACGGCCAGCACGATGTGCGGTACGCCGACCAGGCTGGCAAGATAGGTATGACGGCGCGTCTGCACCAACACACCTTTGCGCGCATCGATCAGAATGACCACCAGGTTGGCGGTGGATGCGGCCGTCACCATGTTGCGCGTGTACTGCTCATGCCCCGGCGTGTCACCGATGATGAACTTGCGCTTGGGCGTGGCGAAATAGCGGTACGCCACGTCGATGGTAATGCCCTGCTCGCGCTCGGCTTGCAGACCGTCGGTGAGCAGAGACAAATCGACTGCCGCCATACCGCGTTTTTCGCTGGTCCTGGAAATCGCAGCGAACTGGTCCTCGAAGATGGATTTCGAGTCGTGCAACAAACGTCCGATCAGCGTGCTCTTGCCGTCGTCCACCGAACCGGCGGTGATGAAACGTAATAGTTGTGTGGTGTTGCTCATATTTTTGCCTTTTATAGTCGCTAGACGTTAGACGCTAGTCGTTAGTTGATGTTGTCCGCCACGCGGAGATTCTTGAATTGCCTGCTAAACCCATACCCACAACTAACGTCTAGCAACTAATAACTAACGGCTGCTTCTCAGAAATACCCTTCCTTCTTCCTCAATTCCATCGACGCATCCGAAGTCTGGTCATCCATGCGTGTCGCCCCGCGTTCCGTAATGCGTGTAGTTGCGGTCTCCGCAATGATCTCGTCCACCGTGCGTGCCGTGGATTCCACCGGCGCAGTACAAGTCATGTCGCCCACGGTACGGAAACGGACCGAGAGCACTTCCACCTTTTCGCCCGGTTTCGGCTGCACCAGATGCGACACTGGGATCACCGAACCGCCGCGGCGGATCACCTCCCGTTCATGTGCATAGTAAATGCTCGGGATATGCAGGTTTTCCCGGCCTATGTATTGCCAGATGTCCATTTCGGTCCAGTTGCTGATCGGAAACACGCGAATGTTCTCGCCGGTATGCACGCGTGTGTTGTAGGTGTCCCACAACTCCGGGCGCTGGTTTTTCGGGTCCCATTGGCCGAACTCATCGCGGAACGAAAAGATGCGTTCCTTGGCACGCGCCTTTTCCTCGTCGCGCCGGGCACCGCCCATGCAGGCGTCGAAGCCGAACTCGGCAATGGCTTCCAGCAGTGTTACCGACTGGTAAGGATTGCGCGGCTTGTCCAGATCCTTGATCACGATGCTACCGCGCTTGATGGAATCTTCAAGCGAACGCACAATCAGTCGTTCGCCCAGATCGGCCGCCAGTTTGTCGCGGGTGGCAATCACCTCCGGAAAATTGTGCTCGGTGTCGATGTGCACCAGTGGGAACGGAAACTTCGCCGGACGAAACGCCTTTTCCGCCAGGCGCAACATGACGATGGAATCCTTGCCACCGGAGAACAGCAGCGCCGGATTCTTACACTCCGCCGCCACCTCGCGCATGATGTGGATGGACTCACTCTCAAGTGCGTCCAGGTGGGTAAAGGTATGTTTGCGTATGCTGTTTTCTACCAGTTTCATCATGTTCATCCCAAAAGTCCTAGCGTAGGGGGCACAACAGCATGCCCCCGTCCTTGGCTATGCAATCACTTTTTCCTCGGCTTTGGCCTGATCCGATATTTCCTGAATCTTGATCCGGCTACCCTGCAACGAAGTGCTTTTCACATGCAATCCGCACTCCTTACTCTCGGGGTTTTCCCACCACCAGCGTCCGGCGCGAATATCTTCACCCGGCGTAATAGAGCGTGTGCAAGGTGCGCAACCCAGGCTGGGATAGAACTGATCGTGCAGTTTGTTGTACGGTACTTCGTACTGGCGGATGTACGCCCACACGTCATTGTTCGACCAGTCCAGCAGTGGGTTGAATTTCTGCAAGCCGTTTCCCTCGTCGAAGGACGACACCTCTAGCGTGCCGCGCGTGACCGCCTGGTCGCGGCGCATACCGGTGATCCAGGCTCCCTTGCCCTTCAGGGCCCGGCGCAACGGTTCGACTTTGCGCACGAAGCAGCAACCCTTGCGGTTCTCAACGCTGTCGTAGAAACCGTTTATGCCGTGCTGGGTGACGTATTCTTCAACCAGTTTGCTGTCCGGGAAATAGACGTGCAGCGGCTGGGAATATCGCTGCTCCACTTCCTGGATCAGGTCGTAAGTCTCTTTCGGCAGGCGCCCGGTATCCAGACTGAACATCCTGATATCCGGCTGATGCTTGGCAATGAGATCGGTCAGTACCATGTCTTCCGCCCCTAGGCTATTGGCAAACACCACCGAGGAATATTCGCGCACGGACTGCTGCAGCACTGCGATAGTCTGATTGATTTTCTGTTGCAATGTGTTCATCTCGTCACTCCCTCTGTTCACTCGCCGGAATAGCGGTGAAGTATTGTCGGTTGAGGCCTGATAGCTGATGGAAAAATCTCTCAAGCCTTTCTGCGCTTCATGGATATCCTTGTCCTGCCTTGTTGCAAATGAATCAAACCCCACACGCTGCATGTAAAACAACTGGTCGCGCAGCACGTCGCCAATTGCGCGCAATTCGCCGCGGTAGCCCATTCTGTTGCGCAACTGATACGCAATGGAATAGCCGCGACCATCCGCGAACTTCGGAAAATCGACGGCGATAACGCGGAATGCCGCAACATCATTCTGAATATCTTCAGCGCGCTCGCTGCTGCCCAGCCACACGCCGATGTCCGCACGTTTCTGCAACGAATTGCGCTGTGCCTGCCATACTTTGAGTGGAACAATGACCTTTCCGGCAGCTACCGCAACACCTTCCGGCGTCTCGTCCGCGCTCAGACGCAGTACGTTCCAGTCATCATCCACGACATTTCCGTTTTTTATAATCATGGCTTCAAAACCTCGGTGAGTAATAAGGCGTGTCGTAGGGAATACCTTTCCCCAGCAAGTCGTAATCGGGGGTTCGCAGACTTTCATCCTCGGGAACCGGCGATGCATATACATACTCGGCAAATGGTTCAATCCCGATGCGACGAACCGTATCGATAAACCGTTCGTCCTCAAACCGCTCCCGCACATACACTTGCAGCAGGCGCTCGATCACTTCGGGAATTTGCGCAAAGGAAAATGAGCGACCAATAATCTTGCCCACACTGGCAGGACTTCCCTTGGAGCCGCCGATGGAAACCTGGTACCACTCTTCGCCCTGCTTATCCACGCCCAGGATGCCAATATGGCCGATATGATGGTGACCGCATGCATTCACACAACCCGATATGTTCAGATCGATTTCACCAACGTCCTGCAGGTAATCAAAATTGTCGAAACGCTCATCCACCGCTTTGGCCAGCGTAATGGAACGGGCATTGGCCAATGAGCAGAAGTCACCACCGGGGCAGCAGATGATGTCGGTCAACAACCCGATGTTCGGTGTCGCCA
The DNA here is from genome assembly GCA_964404355.1 of uncultured Sideroxydans sp. Lineage (GTDB taxonomy): Bacteria > Pseudomonadota > Gammaproteobacteria > Burkholderiales > Gallionellaceae > Sideroxyarcus. Next base: position 51,370 of record CAYOJU010000004.1, read on the forward strand.
AACCGTATTTTTTTGCGGCTTCCCACACCGCGATGAGGTCGGACTGTTTAACATCGGCCAGCACCAGGTTCTGCATATGGGTGACGCGCAACTCGCCAAAACTGTATGTATCGGCCAGTTCTGCCACGGCATCCATTTGTTCCGCAGTCACATCGCCGGGTGCAACGCCCGATTGCTTCAGCGACAGCACGACGGCTGCATAACCTGTGGCTTTGTGCGGCTTGACATTGCGCTTGTACCAATTGGCAAAGGCTTTGTTGTCGCGCCGAAGTGCCTCCACAGAAGAATCCGCTTCCGGAAACTGCTCGTACACCGGCGCCGTAAAGAACGCCGAGATACGATCTAGTTCGCCTTGCGTGACAGTGCACAGGCCATCCTTGGTGAACTTCCAGTCAGCCTCAACCTGACGGCGAAATTCGTCAATACCGATAGCCTTCACCAGTATCTTGATGCGTGCCTTGTACAGGTTGTCGCGGCGCCCATATTCGTTGAAAACACGCACGATAGACTCGACGTAGGTGATGACATGTTGCCACGGCACGAACGAGCTGATTTCGATACCGATGATAGGCGTGCGTCCCAGTCCTCCGCCGACAAGCACGCGAAACCCGATCTCGCCCTGCTCATTTCTGATTGCCTGCAAACCGATATCGTTAACTTCGATCGCCGCACGATCCTGGGTCGCTCCGGTGATCGAAAACTTGAACTTGCGCGGCAAGTAAGCAAACTCTGGATGGAATGTGCTCCACTGCCGCAACAACTCGGCAAAGGGACGCGGATCAATGATCTCGTCGCGCGCCACGCCGGCGAATTCATCGCTGGTAATGTTGCGTATGCAATTGCCCGAGGTCTGGTTTGCGTGCAATTCCACTGTAGCCAATTCGGCCAGTACTTCCGGCGCGTCCTGCAGCTTTATCCAGTTGAACTGTATGTTCTGGCGCGTGGTGAAATGCCCGTAACCACGGTCGTACTTGCGCGCGATGTGCGCAAACTTGCGCAATTGCCCGGCGCTCAACATCCCGTAAGGCACGGCAAGACGGATCATGTATGCATGGATCTGCATGTACAAGCCGTTTTGCAATCGCAGAATCCGGAATTCGTCTTCCTTCAGTTCGCCGGAGAGACGGCGGCGCACCTGGTCGCGAAACTGCGCGACGCGCTCCGTTATAATCTGGTGATCGAAGTTATCATAGAGATACATGGACTACTCCCCGGATGGGTACTGTTTGGATACAGGCAGCAGCAGCGCAGCGGACAGCGGAAACTTCGCCCCATAGGCCAGAATATGTTCCACATCCGCATCCTCGTCATGGCGCAACGCTGCACCAATGTACGCATGGCTTCCGGTTTGGCCGACGACCACGCCAATACGCCCGCCGCAGCCGTTGAACCAGCTCACCTGTTTTGGTTTGTTCGGATTGTTCGTACTCATAGCTCACCTCTGGAATTAAACGCCACCTTCGAACTGGCTATCGAATATGACGATGCAGGACTGCATTCTAGGCGGACATCCTTATATTCCTAAATACTTATATGTTAATATCATATAACCATATGACATAAACGGAGGTTGCCATGAACCTGCAGCAATTGCGCTACCTGAACGAGATCGTGCGCTGCGGATTGAACATCTCTGACGCGGCCAACGCGCTCTATACATCGCAACCCGGCGTAAGCAAGCAAGTCAAGTTGCTGGAAGAGGAATTGGGTATTGATATCTTCGTGCGCAATGGCAAGCGCATCGTTGCCATCACCGATCCGGGCAAGGCAGTGCTGGATATCGCCCAGCGTGTGTTGCGCGAGACGGAGAACTTGAAACAGGTCGGCCAGGAATTCCGCACCCAGGACAGCGGCAACCTGACCATCGCCACCACTCACACTCAGGCGCGCTACGCCCTGCCGCACGTGGTCAAGGAATTCACTCGGACTTACCCTGGCGTGAAGCTCGGCCTGCACCAGGGCAGCCCGACCCAGATTGCCGAGATGGTATTGAGCGGCGAGGTGGATATCGGTATCGCCACCGAGAGCCTGGCGCTCTACGACGATCTAGTCACCCTTCCCTGCTACGAATGGCACCATTGCGTGGTCGTGCCACCCAAGCATCCTTTGTTACTGGAAAAGCGGCTGACGCTGAAAAAACTGGCGCAGTACCCAATTATCACCTATGACTTTGCTTTCACCGGACGCAACAAGATCAATCAGGCCTTCCACGAGGCGGGGATCGAACCTAACATCGCGCTGACCGCCATCGATGCGGATGTGATCAAGACTTATGTGGAAGTTGGATTGGGCGTCGGCATCGTCGCACAGATGGCCTTCATCCCGGATCGGGACCGGCACCTGCGCATGATCGATGCCGGACATTTGATACAACCGAGTACCACACGCATCGCCATACGCAAGAACCAGTATTTGCGAGGTTTCGGCTATCACTTCATCGAGTTGCTGGCGCCGCAATTGACTCGCGAGGTGGTATCGAAAGCGCTGCACCTGACAACATAGGAGCTGTCATTCACCTTGTTGTCTCTGCACCACATCCCGATAAAACATATAGGAATTTTTTCCGCTTTGCTTGGCCAGGTACATGGCATCATCAGCCAGCTTGATCAAATGCTCGGAATCTCTTGAATCCTGCGGGTACATGGAGATGCCGATACTGCCTCCCACATGACAGGGCTGTCCGTTGACTTCGAACGGTGCCAGCAAGGCAACATTTATCTTGTGCGCCACCAATGCGGCATTTTCTTTCGATTCGATATTATCCAGCACGATGATGAACTCGTCCCCCCCCACCCGTGCGACTGCGTCCGATCCCCTGACAGTTGCCTTGAGCCTGCTCGCAACGTCCTTCAACAACAGGTCGCCAGTATCGTGCCCGTGCGCATCGTTGATCTTCTTGAATCCGTCCAGATCGAGAAACAGGACAGCCACCTTGTGCTTGTTGCGTTTGGCCAGGGCCATTGAGTGGTTGAGAACATCCAGGAACAATGCCCGGTTTGGAAGATCCGTCAGATAATCGTAATGAGCCAGATGGGCAATTTTTTTCTCGGCGCGTTTGCGATCCGTGATATCCCGGGCAATGCCAATGAAGTAGCGATGCCCACCCAGCGTCATTTCCGACACGGACATTTCCATGGGAAATTCCTCGCCGTTCTTGCGCGCCGCAGTTACTTCTCTCCCGCGCACGCCCAGTATGTGCGCCTGGCCTGTTTCCATATAGCGCTTGATATAGCCGTCATGCCCGCTCCGATCCGGCTCCGGCATGAGCATTTTCAGATTCTTGTTTAAAGCTTCCTTCTGCGAATAGCCGAAAATTTCCTCGGCCGCAGGATTAAACCCCTGAATCTCACCATGATCATTGATCATGATGATGCCGTCCATCACGTTGCGGATAATGGATTGCAGCTGATAATGACTTTTTTCCAGCTCGCCTTTGACCTGCTTCAGATTGGTGACCATCTGCCAGAACAGCATCACTTCGGGGCCGCTGGTTACCCGCTTGTCGCCAAAGACTTTGCGCACTTCTTCGGCAATGCTATCGTCGTGCGACAGGTTGTACACAAGGCAATCGGTATGATCCTTGCAGGCTTTCAATGCCTTGACCAGATCGGTGTAAGTTGGAATTTTGTGCTCTTTTGCCAGCTTGATTCCGGGCGCCTGCGGATCCTTGTCGGCAACGGCAATGACCTTGACCAGACTGTCTTCCAAAAACATTTCCAACAACGCTGCACCTCCGCGCCCGGCGCCGATGATCAGGACTGGATATCCGCGAACTTTGGGTGTTGCCATTACGCCTCCTTGCATATCCTCATTTTTACAAGGGTGATTTTTGCACATTTATCGCACATCCGCTCAAGCATCGGACTGAATGAGCAAACAGAGGAGCCAGCCTATGCTCAACTAGCTAATCTATTTTGACTCATGTACCTTTAGTGCATGGCAATGTCCGATCTTTCCGATTCCACATGACTGAGGCGCGCACATGAAAATAGGCATCCCCAAAGAGATCAAGACCAACGAAAACCGCATCTCACTG
>CAYOJU010000004.1:55505-61679 GCA_964404355.1 uncultured Sideroxydans sp.
CATGAAAATAGGCATCCCCAAAGAGATCAAGACCAACGAAAACCGCATCTCACTGGTGCCGGCGGGAGCGGAAGCGCTGGTAGCGGCCGGGCATACGGTAGTCGTGGAAACAGGTGCCGGCTTGGGCAGCGGATTCAGCGATGCTCAATTCCTGGCTGCCGGTGCAGAGATGGCCAATGATGCCGATGCGGTGTGGGCAGCCGCAGACATGATCGTGAAAGTGAAAGAACCGATCGAACCGGAATGGAAACGCATCCGGCCCGGCCAGATTATTTTCACCTACTTCCATTTCGCCGCCAGCGAGCAGTTGACCAGAGCGCACTTGGCCTCCGGCGCAGTTTGCATCGCTTATGAAACAGTGGAGCTGCCGTCGCGCGAACTGCCGCTGCTGACTCCAATGTCGGAAGTAGCCGGACGCATGGCGGTGCAGGAAGGCGCCAAATACCTGGAAAAACTGAATGGCGGACGCGGCGTTCTGTTGAGCGGCGTACCCGGCGTACCACCCGCCAAAGTGGTGATACTCGGCGCGGGTGTGGTCGGTGTGAATGCCGCCAGGATCGCTGCAGGCATGGGGGCCAGCGTCGTCATTCTCGACGTCGCGCTGGAGCGGTTGCGCTACCTGAGCGATGTCATGCCCGCCAACGTGCAACTGGTATTCTCGAACAGGCAAAATCTGCTGGAACAAATCGCCAATGCCGATCTGGTTATCGGAGCGGTGTTGATACACGGAGCAATTGCACCGAAGTTGATCCGCCGTGATGACCTCAAGACGATGCGAAAGGGATCGGTGATCGTGGATGTCTCCGTCGATCAAGGCGGTTGTATCGAAACCACGCGTCCTACCACGCACGAAAATCCGGTATTCATTGTGGATGGTGTGGTGCACTACGGGGTAGCCAATATGCCAGGCGGCGTGCCGATCACTTCAACGCTGGCACTGACCAATGCCACCCTGCCCTATGTGCTGAAATTGGCAAACAGGGGATATCAACACGCACTGAAGGAAACGCCGGCGCTGCTGAATGGACTCAATATCATCGGCGGAAAGATCACGCACCGGAAAGTTGCCGAAGCATTCGGCATGGAATATCACCCGGCTGAATCATTACTCGACTGACTCGGTGGGGTAGCAATGAACCACTCCCCGATCTGACATTCAACTACATGGCCAATTTCCGGACTTCAATGCGTCCAACTCACGCGCAGCAAATTCTGTTCCGGATTGTAGTGATATTCCAATTCGCCCTGGTAGGCATGATGTAGCGCCTCACCCATGCCACGCGCGAGATGAATATCGGTCATGGTCACCAAAGTCGCACCATCGTTTTCTTCCACTTCCATGATGCGTTTAAGCGGGTGTTCCGCTCTCTCATGCTCTTCATAGTTGAGCACGAGATGCATGATTTCTTCACGATGGGACTGAAAGAATTCCCCCTTCAGGCTGAGAAATCCCGCAGGAAAATGATCGTGAATACGATGACAGGCCGGACAGACTGCGTGACGTGCATTCATCGGCATCACGCGCCATTGCCAGCGGCCGGCATGAAAGACCGCGCCACATTGGGAACAGACACTCGGCTCGATCAGTTTGCCTTTTGCCTTGTAGGCATCATGCACATATTCCTGAAAGATGCCGTCGTGCCGGTGAATCTGACGAAAACCGTTGGGTGTGACCGCTTGGTTCATGTCCCACTCTCCTTTGATTTGAAGTCCATAGTCACGAAACGAAGAATTCCTTGCGCGGCGACCCCGGCTTTTGGTGCAAGATCAGTTCAAGCACACCGTTGACATACCGGTCGTGGGCATTGCCTTGATCCACCACTTCGGCCAGAGTGAAACCGCGTGAAGCCATGCTGTCACTGCGTTCGCTGCGGACTAAGCGGTCGCCTTTTATATTCTGTCCCCTTTTCGTTCAGACCGCCTGGATATTGGAAGCTTGCTTGCCTTTGGGGCCTTGCGTCACCTCAAAGCTGACCTTCTGGCCTTCCTTGAGCGATTTGAACCCGTTCATGTTGATTGCTGAAAAGTGCGCGAACAAATCTACACTGCCATCATCGGGCGTAACAAAACCAAAACCCTTTGCGTCGTTAAACCATTTAACAGTACCAGTTGCCATGTGACTAACTCCTTGCTTGAAACAGGGACACCCCCTGCAGGTTATTTACAACTACAACAATCAATATTTCCGATCTTTGGTTTCGCCCGCGCCGATTCGGGCTGTGTGAAGAGATGCGTGCGTTATTTGATTTCACCCTTTTACGAGTTTCATACTTCGCTGCCGCGGTGGACGTCCGAATCGAGTGATCAAGTCATGCTTTTTCCTGAAGGCGGGAAACTTCAAAACAATCGTCACGCCAGCAACAACCTGTCTGATTGCAGACACCGCCGTAAGCGGTGCCGTAACAATCGAAGTTCCCTTCCTTCATCTGGATTGTCTTGATCAGTTCAGTCTTGAAGAGGTTGTCATGTTTGATACCGTGCGATTTGGCAATTCCCCTTACTTCCGCGATTTTCACAGCAGTTCTCCTTGATGTTTTCTTACGATGAGAGCGCAGTTATGAATGCTCGGTATCCACAACCGCTTGCCATCTGATTTTCAGCAATTGAACTGCCTGTCTCATTCATTGCCACTTAGGGGAGTGTCATGCTGGCAAGCTGCCAAGCCGTTTTATAGTCGCGTCCTATCCGGCGGTAGTAACGATAATTCCCAATAAATCGGGAAAAATTGATTAATCTGCGTAACATTAAGCCCCCTTTCGGCTTACTTCTATCTGGCAGCGATCTTCAACTTCAAGCAATAAACCCGTTAGCGCCCCGTTCCATTTTTCATTCAGTTTCAAAACCGGAATGCTGATCAAATCATTTCACCGACGGCATGAACAACACTAGGAAACCAAGCCATGAGCTTTCATATAGGCAGCACGATATGGAGAAAGAGACCCTGTATGCCATCCACTCTGGGGAGATTTGGCCAAAGGCTTGGCATCCGTCGATTTCAGTTCTGAGTCCATTGTGTTCTTTGTCATTTCTTGCAGAACAGGATTAATCTCGTCAGGCTGAGTAAAATTTCGACTCATGGCAATTCCCTTTCAATTCGTTCGAAGAATCCACCTGCGGCGCGGTTCATTGGTGCAACCCATGTCGCCCTGATTGGCCGCTTCATCTGTTCAGATATTCATTTCCCCGCTGGTGCTCATCAATTCAGCGTCCACTAGGTGTCTGGCAAGCATATCGACACGAATGCCGTCCTTCTATGACGATTACATTTCACGACACGCTCGATCAAATCGCGTGTATGAAAATTATTATGGCGATGACATTACGATTTAGCAGAACAGAATGAAATACGTAGAAACACATACCATGCAGATAATTGAATTGATTTACATTTATTAAATGTAAAAGGTATTACTGTTTACTGAAAACGTCGGCGGTTTTGGGCCGCCGGACAATACTCTGTCGCAATAATATTACTTGCATATCCGGTTATTATTGAGGGCTCCGTTGCGGAGTTGCAGCCGCAATTATTCGAGTCAATGATGGTAATTGCTCTCACCGCAAGCATGAGCTGCCTGCCTCGTTCACGGGCAACAGTGGTTTCAGCGAACCAAAGGTGGGCACCTGAGTAGAGAAACGCCGCCTTGTTTTACCGGGTGAGACTACTCATCGCTAAGGTGTAGCGGCAAATCCTCTGCCGGTTGGCCCGTATCGGGGTCAATCCAGTCGGCCACTCCGATTTCCGATTCAGCCTCTTCCAGCGTCTCGCCTTCTTCAAGTTCGCTACCGTCGTGATCCTGCATGTCCTGCACTGCCCCGAGCAGGGTTGGAAAAGGGCCATACAGTACTTCGGATAAATCGTCTTGCCAGTAGAAACCGTCGGGCCGCACGATCACTCGCGTGTGGTCATAATCGGGAGAGGTTTGAGGAATATTGGTAGCCATGGTTACCTCCGTTGATTGTATGACGCATGCACATCACACCTTCGACGACGCAAACTGAAAGCAAGCAGCGCAAACAGGAACCTCCCTATGCGCCGGTTACAGCCAGGCAGGATGCCACAAGTGCTGAAAGCAATTCTATGCTTCTTCCGGTTCGGAAGCTGCAATATGCAACCCCTACCCGGATGATATATACCGCAAACAGTCAGGTATTCATACATCCGACTTGCCTGGCAAACAATACCGAACCGATCGACACCTAGCTTTCTTTTGCCGGCTTCGGTTCATGCTTCTTCACATCCCCGCGTAGCTTGTGCGCGTAATCATGTACCTGGCGCTTGGCTGCATCGAAAGCATCGCGCAAAGCCACATACACATCTTCCGCATGATCGCGGTTAACCACGATCTCGCTGCCCGCCACGCCGATATCGATACGCACATTGAACTGCTTGCCCTGATGCTGATGCTTGTGCGACATTTCGACCACCACGCGGCATGACATGATGTGATCGAAGAACTCGTCGAGTTTCTTTGCCTTCTCGCGGATGTGCGTTTCCAATACTTCCGATTGGTCGATATCGCGTATGGTGATCTGTAATGGAATTTGCATGGTTTTCTCCCTCTGGTTCAAGTTGCAGCCGTATCCCTGTGTCGCTCAGCGCGACCAATTTACCCGTAACAGATTCTGTTCCGGGTTGTAGTGGTACTCCAGTTCACCATGATACGCATGATGCAGCGCGTCCCCGATGCCGCGCGCCAGATGAATATCGGTGGTCGTCACCACCGTGCTAACCTTCGTTTTCTCGACTGCCATGATGCGCTGCAGCGGGTGCTCTGCTTTTTCCCGCTCCTCATGATGGCGTATGAGTTGCAGAATGTCCTGTTCGTGCAGACCAATGAAATCACCGGTGATCGTCACATATCCTGCAGGAAATCCATCGCGTATCCGGTGACAGGCCGGACAACAGGTCTCATGTGCTTTCGGCGGCTTGGGTAACCACTGCCAGCGACCACCATGAAATACGGCCCCGCACTCGGTGCATAGTGTCGGCTCGGAGAGCTTCCCCTTGTTCTTGTAACTATCGTGCACCGCTTCCTGCAACAAACGGTCACGCCGGATGGGCTGAAATCCGGCCGGTCGCGATTGATGGTTCATGATTCCCCCTGGATAAGCACCGCAACGCCGCTCTGTACCAGCGGGTGCGTTATAGATTATGAAAAAACTGACGCTGTAAGCATACCATCCCGCATGCTCATGCAGGTACCAGCATACGCCTCAGTTTCTTCCAGGCGCGTGTATTGGTCGTGCTGTCGGGTGTTTCCTCAGTCGTGAAACTCGCTGTGAATGAGAGTTCGTGCCGCGACAGCGGCTGCTGTAACGACAGCAACTTGTCCAGCACCGAGACATCCGCCTCGGATGCATCGTTGCGGCGTTGCCGGATGCGTTCGCGCAATATACGGTCCTCTGCATGCAGCGACGCGATAGCGAATGGCACTGACATGCTTTTGGCCAGCTCGTGGAATACCTCGCGCTCGTCCTGTTTGAGAAAAGCCGCATCTACAATCACGGGAAAGCCCGCCAGCAGTATGCAACTCGCCAGTTCTTGCAGACGAGCATAGGTTCGCCGGGTCGCATCCAGACTATAGATGTCACCGCCAACAACGCGGCTATCTCCCAGCGCCCCGATCCCGAACAGGCGTTTGCGCTCGACATCGGAGCGGACGCGAATGGCGCCCATCTGCTGCAATGCCAACTGGGAAAATGTGGTTTTGCCGGAGCCGGGCAGGCCATGCATGATGATCAGGCTGGGACGGTATAGCGCCAGGCATTGCTGCGCCAGTGTCAGATAATTGCGGCAGGCACCTATTTCATTGGATTTGGTGTGTTCGTGAACTCCGGTTTGAGCAATTCGGATTGCACTGACCTTGGCGCGAACCATTGCTCGATATGCGAGATAGAAGCGCAGGGCGGACACGCCACCGTAGTCGCCCCCCGCCTCCAGATACGCATTCAAAAAACGCCATGCCAGATCGGAATGATTGCGATGCAGCAGATCCATCACGAAAAATGCGACCTCATCCATTACATCTATCCAGCGCAAGGCCGGATTAAACTCTATACAGTCAAAAGGAACGGGCTCATCCCCGAGCAGCACAATATTGCCCAGATGCAGATCGCCGTGACATTCGCGGACAAAACCCTGCGTGCGGCGTGTTTCAAATATTTTCCGGCTTC